>NZ_JBHMFD010000006.1:0-631 GCF_042427575.1 Bergeyella porcorum | reverse complement strand
AATTTATTTGTATATTCATTTAGACCTCTTTGCCAAGAACTATATGGGTCAGCAAAGAAAAATTTTGTATAAAGTTTGGCCGAAATTGCTTCGTGGTTCATAAATTCCCTCCCGTTATCAGAGGTAATTGTGTGAACGTATTTCTTATAAGGAGCCAGCATATTAACAACTGCTTTCTCTACCGTCTTGGCTTTTTTATCTTTCAATTTCTGAATTAAACAAAATGATGATTTCCGTTCTACCATCGTAAGAGCGAAACTTTTATGATTTTCCCCCTCAATTAAATCGATTTCCCAGTCCCCAAATCGTCCTCGTTCGTTCACAATCTCGGGTCTTTCGTGTATCGATACACGATTTTTTATCACTCCTCTCTTTTTGTATTTTGACAGCCTTTTACGCCTTGACTTAACTTGGGTACGCAATCTAGTGTACAATGTTCCGCCATTGTTGGCATCACGATAGATATATTGATAAATTGTCTCAATGCTAACCATTGGTATGCCATTTTGTCTACAATAACCGTTTATTTGCTCGGGTGACCAATCCAGCAATATTTTTTCCTTGATGATTTTTTTCATATCATCGGTAAAGGTATTACGCCTATTCTTGTCGCGTATTCGGTCATCGGCAT
>NZ_JBHMFD010000005.1:0-75839 GCF_042427575.1 Bergeyella porcorum | reverse complement strand
CGTTTTTGATTCGGACTGCAAAGATAAAAACTTTTTATTTTAAACTCCAAATGTTTTTGAAACTTTTTTTCAAAATCGCTTTGTCTTTAATTTCTATTCTCACTCCTGCGCTGCTATCTCTCGATTGCGGGTGCAAAAGTAGAAAGTTTTTACATTACCACCAAATTTATCAACGCATTTTTTTACCTATTTTTTGTAATGTGATGATTGACAATGAAAAAAATATACAACTGTATGATTGTACGATGTACAAAGTATAATGTACGATTGTACAAAGTACAATGATACAATGAAAAATATAGCAATGTAACAATGTAGCAGTGTAAAAAGTATATGTAATATGTACGATGGACTACAATAGCGTATTTTGAATCTTGAATAATATTTTATCTCAAAGGCAGAATCGTATAGATTGGCTAGCCTTCAACCTCTCTGATTTGTTTTTGCTTTTTGCTTTCGGAGATGATATTTAGAATTACTCCAATGACAATGAACATAACACCTAAAAACAATCCTATCGTAAATTGTTCCTGAAAAAACAATACGCTTACAAGCACGGCTACCACTGGCTCCAATGCTCCCATAATGGAAGTGGGCGTAGAGCCTATCATCTGAATGGCGTAAACCAAAGTGGAAATGGATACCACCGTAGTAATAAAAGCAAACAAAGTAAAATTACCCAAAGTGTAAAGATCTATCGCTAATCCATCTTGACTCCATAAGACCTTGATAAAATAATAAAGTGAAGAAAACAATAGAGAATAAAAGGTTATCTTCATTCCAGAAAATGAGACATTGGCTTTATTGATAATAATGATGTACAAAGCATAAAACAATGCACTAAGCAAGGCAATGGACAATCCTATAAAATTAATACTGAATGTAGCATCTTTTAAACTTAACACGAACACCCCAAGAATAGTCAGTATCAAAGAGAGAACGGTAGCTTTGGATATGGTTTCTTTAAAGAACACCATCATTACCAATGCTACAATGACGGGATAGACAAAAAGAATTGTAGAAGCAATACCAGGTGATAAATAATCGTAACCTAAGAATAGAAATTCTGACGACAAGGCATAAAATAACCCCAAGATTATCATTATCAGAAAATCTTTTGGGGTTACTCTGAGGGATTCTTTTTTGCGGATAAGGTATACCAACAAAAACATCGCTGAAATGAAGAAACGGTAGAATAAAGTTTTGTCTAACGAAAAACCCGCTTCCTTTACAGGAATTATAAACGCTGGTATCAATCCATAGGAAACCGCTGATACGATAGCAAAAAAATATCCTTTCTTCTTCATTCGCTTCAAAGAAATATCTTTGTGACTATACTGACTAGCCAATCATATCAAATCTTGTATATTCTACTAGCTTTGCTGGGATTTTTATTCCGTTTTCGGTCTGGTTGTTTTCCAAAATTGCAGCCATTATTCGTGGTAATGCCATTGCGGAGCCATTAAGTGTATGTACCAACTGTGGCTTTCCTTCATTGCCTTTATATCTACACTTCAAACGATTCGCTTGGAAGGTTTCAAAATTGGAAACAGAACTTACTTCCAACCATTTTTCTTGTGCCGCACTCCAAACTTCAAAATCGTAGGTCATAGCAGAAGTGAACCCCATATCGCCGCCACAAAGTCTTAAAATACGGAATGGCAGTTCTAAATCGGTAAGGATTCCCTTCACGTGCTCCACCATTTCTTCTAACGCTGCATAGGAGTTCTCTGGCTTTTCAATTCTTACAATTTCTACTTTCTCAAACTGATGAAGACGGTTGAGCCCTCTTACATGAGCCCCATAGCTACCTGCTTCTCTTCTATAACATTGAGAAAATGCCGTATTTTTAATTGGCAACTCTTTCTCTTCTAAGATGACATCTCTATAAATATTGGTAACTGGCACCTCTGCGGTAGGAATAAGATACAAATCATCTAAACCTATATGATACATTTGTCCCTCTTTATCTGGAAGCTGCCCCGTACCATAGCCCGAAGCTTCATTTACCACATGAGGAGGATTCACCTCTAAATAGCCCGCATCTACATTTTTATCCAAAAAGTACTGCACCAACGCTCTCTGCAATCTTGCTCCTTTACCCAAATATACAGGAAAGCCTGCACCTGCTATTTTTACCCCCAATTCAAAATCAATCAATTGGTATTTTTTCGCTAGTTCCCAATGCGGAATAGCCCCTTCTCCCAAGCCTGAAACTTCGTGAGATTGGTAAATATTTTCATTATCTTCTGCAGAAACGCCTGCTTTCACCTTTTCATAAGGCACATTAGGAATCTGATACAAGATGGCTTGAAGGCGTGCTTCTACCTCCTCCAATTTTTGTTTTAAAAGCTGTGCATTTTCTTTAAACTCACCAGTTTTAGCTTTAGCCACTTCGGCATCCTCTTTTTTACCTTCCTTCATTAGGATTCCAATTTCCTTGGAAATCTTATTCATCTGTGCGAGATTTTCATCCAGCTCAAACTGAAGTTTTCTTCTTTCATCATCGGCAACAATGGCTTCATCTACCAGCTCAATGGTTTTAAAGTTTCTCTTGTGGAGCCCTGCGATAACACGCTCTTTATTTTCTCGTAAAAAATTTACTTGTAGCATTTATCTTTCTTTTATTTGAAGTATTTAATTATTCTGACTAATTGGTGTTTTCTCTAAAAAACCGTTACAAAATTACAAAATTATTTCTCGATGGTAATGACATTTACGCCCTCGGTAGATTTTTCAAAAATCACTTGCCCATCATAGGTAATGGTTTCTAGCTGGAATAATGTAGGGGTCCATTTATAGAAAATTTCCATCACTTGCTCTTCTGTATCAGAGGTGGTTGTAAGTCTATACTGCACTGCAATGATGGATTTGTATGTTTTCAGAGCATCTGTGGCATTAGGCAACAAAATGCGTTTTGCCCCCACAATATATTCATAGTAATAGACCCCATTGGCATCTTGCTTCTTCGTGAGGGAGATTGCCTCTCTATCATACTCCCCTTGCATATCTTTGAACTCGATGCTATAATAGGACTCTGCCAACTTGGTATTGAGCAAATCTTTACCCGCAGCATTTTTCACATAAATATTCAGTACCTGATCTACTTTTTGTAAATCTTCTATCGATTCTCCTCTGCACGATAGCAGCAGAAACCCCATCCATATTAAATGCAAAATTTTCATTGTGTAAAGATATGATTATTTCTTGGGTTTTAGCTTTTTTAGTTCTCTAAAGAACACCAGCCCCAAGCTACCTCCACAGAACCACAATGCTACCAGCATACTCAGCGCCATCCCCATCGTCTGAAAATGAGGCACCAAAACCATAGAACACCCCACCAAAACGGCTACCGTAAGGGATATAATCCCCGTAACCCAATGCATCTTCCCTATAGCCGAAAGCAAATTACCATACAAAACCCTCAACAACATATTGCTCCCGAATGCTAATAAAAACACCACAAACATTGGCACAACACCTTGATATACCTCTCCAAAAAATAGCCCTATAATCTCTTTTCTAAAACCATAGCCCAGCAAAATAATAAGCCCCGTGATGGGAATGAATATCTTATAAAATTGCGTAATATAGTTTTTCAAGTAATAATAATCTTGGTTTTTAGCGGATAACTTGGGATAATCACTTTGGATAAAACTTTGGGCTAAAAAAATCATATTGGCGGGAATAAGAATTGCCACCCGATATTCTGCCACAGATTGCTCGGATAGGAAATAACTCAATAATAAAATGTCTATAGAGAATAATAAATCTGAACTAAAATTAGTCAATGCCGAATGCCAAGAAAATTTCCAAACCTCCTTTTTAGGGAAAAACATAGTCTTCATTGCCATCCCCTTCATCTCTTTGTTATAAAATAGCAATACAAAATAAGGCGTGATTGCCATTGCCAAGAGATACCCCTGAAGCCCCCAAAAGTAGCTACCCAATATCACCAGCAGTAGCCCTAATATAGAATTAAAATTGGTAATCTTAGCAAAGGTTTTATTATCAAACACAATACGATAATAAACCTGCAAATGAGATAAAAATAAAACACCAAACAATCTGATGGCAAATGCTAAAAATATTACAAAAATATCTTCATATTTCGGAATAAAAAAAACAGAAGCCCCTAAAAACAATAGCGACAGCAGCACCTGTGCTCCCATTCCCTTCCTCAGCAGTTGGGCTGCAAAGGCTTTTTTTTCATCATCTGTCTTCAGCATAGAACCATACCGAAGTAATGCCACAGGCAATCCTAGCCCCACAAATGGTGCAAACATCACAAATATCGCTGGCACAATACTTAATAACCCAAATTCCTCTGGAGTCAACAGCCTTACCACAATCAATGTAGAAGCAAATGCCGTTACCTTTTGTAAGAAAAAGGAAAAAAACACCGCAAAACCATTGTTGCGATAAAAATTTCTCAAGAACACCAATATCCGCTTCATCTACTCAAAACTTTTTGATAAACCTCATCCAACATCTCCGAAATAACACGCCGAGAGTACTTTGCTTCTATCTCTTTGTGTAACGCTTCGGGAGAGCTGAAAGCATACTCTCTTTCTAACATCTTTTTCATCACTGCCAGTAGTTCCTCTTCGCTATTGGAAATCAAAACGCCATTACCAATATTCACAATTTCTGAAACGCCCCCTACATCCGTAGCAATCACGGGCGTTCCCGTAGCAATAGATTCCAGAAGCACACACGGGAAATTTTCATAATCCGAAAACAAAACAAAGCAATGGCTGTGCTTCATTTTATCTGCCACTTCCGCTAAAGTTAAAGTTTCAAAGACCTCTATATAAGCCGTAGCATCCAGCCGTGCTATCAAAGCTTTTAGCGGTTTCACCTCGCCATCTCCCCCAATACATAGACGAAAATTCTGATGGATAGCCCTCAACTGTGTTGCCACCTTGATGATTTTATTCGCATTCTTCAGCGGTACTAGATTGGAAATATGCAGAAAAGTAAACAGTTCACTTTTATCATTCTTCACAGAAAACAACTGTGTATCCACTACATTTCCCACTACTTTAAATCGATTTTGAAATCCTAATTCTGTCAAATGATTTTTCATTGCGTAGCTCACAGGCAAAATACAGGAAGCATACTGAGCAATAACTTTTGCAATGTATAATTTCCCTTTAGACAGTTTGGAGCGATTTTCCTTCAGATAAATAGACCAATGCTCCGAAATCACAAAAGGAATGCGATACCGCCATTTGAGCCAAACGGCAAACAACATAGAGTTTTTAAGAATATTAGCGTGCACCAAGTCGGGATGATTGATTCCACGCCAACCTTTCTGATACGCCCTCCATCGCCTGATGAAATTCAAGGCAGGCAGTGCGGTGACTTTGTAATAAACAATGGTGGTTGTAATGCCATTAACTTCGGTTTTCTCCATTATGTATGGCTCTTTTTGCGTTGTACAGCCCACAGCGTGTAATACCTCCACATCATTTTTCAAGGCAACCGCCTCTGCGTGCCGCTGCACGAAGTTCCCATTGGTAGGTTCCACTTTACTAGGATACCAAGATGATATGAATAATATT
Source organism: Bergeyella porcorum (assembly GCF_042427575.1). Taxonomy (NCBI): domain Bacteria; kingdom Pseudomonadati; phylum Bacteroidota; class Flavobacteriia; order Flavobacteriales; family Weeksellaceae; genus Bergeyella; species Bergeyella porcorum. The sequence continues at coordinate 70,272 of NZ_JBHMFD010000005.1, read as the reverse complement.
TTTTTTCGCATTAGATGTTTCCGCCATCACCTTACCACAAATATAGTTTAGTTTTCCCAATAAAAAAACTCTTCTGAATAAGATTTCAAAAGAGTTTTTACTATTTTCTTTGTTTTTTAATCTACATAAATCCCCGCCCAGCTTCTCTTTAAAGGCAAAAGAAAATCCGATAAAAAGCTTACATAGGTGGATTTAGAAAAATCAAACACTTCAATATCCTGCGGAAGCGAGCCATCTTTCAAAGCACTACGAAATGCCTGTAATGGCATTGTCTTCACCTCTCCTTCTTGCACGAAGGAGGCTTTCATCCTATCAAACAGCCCTAGGTTAAACTCCGCATCTATCTCCCTCATCAAGCCGCCCAATGCATCTATGGAGCATCCAGACGCCACTTCTTTTTCCTCATCTATCACTATAATGATGAACTGATTTTTTTCTATCTTAAAAGAAGATGACAAAGGTTTGCCGTGTGCCGCCCAACCGCCTAAAAAGTCGTAGAGCTTCTCTGCAATGGTTTTGCTTTCCTTAGGTAAAAAAGGTCTAGATGCAGGGTATATCAGCACCCTATAATCATTGGTTTCTATAATTTCAGATTCTTCTATTTTCATTGTTTTTATGTTTATTTGATGTACTATGTATTATTGTAGTATAATGTAATATGACTTTCATAAATCTTTGTATACACTAAAACACTGTTGTATAATGTACTATGTACAATGTAATATGACTTTCATAAATCTTTGTATACACTAAAACACTGTTGTATAATGTATAATGTACAATGTAATATGTACTACGACTTTCATAAATCTTTGTACTTTATACATCATACTTTAATCTTTATACATTGTACATCGTACTTTATACTTTAATCTTTGTACATTGTACATCCATACACACTAAAGATCTTCTGCTTCTGCCAATAGCTCTGCTATATCTTTCACGGCTACTTCTTGCTCTTTATTAAAATGCTTCACCCCATCGGTAAGCATTGTATTACAAAACGGACAGCCCGTAGCCACCACCTGTGGTTGTTCTTTGAGTGCTTCTTCGGTTCTTTCTATATTGATATCCTTTTTACCTTTTTCTGGCTCTTTGAACATCTGTGCACCACCCGCTCCACAGCATAATCCGTTTTGCTTGCAACGCTTCATCTCTACCAGTTCAGCATCCAGCTTTTGGAGCAATGCTCTTGGAGCTTCATACTCATCATTAGCTCTACCGAGGTAGCAGGGGTCGTGAAAGGTGATTTTCTTACCTTCAAACTTTCCACCTTCTATTTTCAGTCTTCCCTCTGCCATCAGTTCTTTTAAAAACTGTGTATGGTGCATCACCTGGTAGTTGCCCCCCAAACTAGGATATTCATTTTTCAAAGTATTGAAACAGTGTGGGCAAGCGGTTACTATTTTTTTCACCTCATAGGCATTGAGAATTTCAATATTGGTAAGTGCCATCATCTGAAATACAAACTCATTGCCAGCACGCTTGGCAGGGTCGCCCGTACAGCTTTCTTCTTGCCCTAGCACAGCAAACTCTACTCCTATATTATTTAAGATTTTGCAAAATGCACGGGTGATTTTTTTAGCTCTATCATCAAAGCTGCCTGCACACCCTACCCAAAATAGCACTTCGGGAGCTTTTCCTTCGGCAGCGTATTCTGCCATTGTCTTTATTTGCATTGTATTTTCTCTTTTAGTTTCGATACAAAAATACTCTTTTTTATCTTATTTGAAGAAAGAGGAAAGACCAACTTAAAAAGTTTTAAGTTTTGAGTGCTGAGTGTTGAGTTTTCATTTAGTTTTGAGTTTTGAGTGTTGAGTGCTGAGTTTTGAGTTTTTTGAAGAAAGAAAAAAGACCATCAACCGACAACCAACAACCAATTTTAGTTTTGAATGCTAAGTGTTGAGTTATCACCAACTAACCATTAACCATTGATAATTAACAATTAACATCCCCCTCCAGATATCATTTCTTTAATCTGCCCTAAATAAAGCATTGGACACAGCGATAATAGTAATGCTACCTTTTTCATAACTATTGATTTTTAATGTTAATAATTTTTTTAATTTCTGCCTCATAAGTATAACCTAAAAAACCACCGCAACGCTTAAGTTCTACTTTTTTTAGGTTTTTTTAAGGTTAATTTTAAAGTATTATTTTGAAAGTTTTTTTGAAAATCAATGGGTTGATTTATGATTTTTATAGAAGTCAATTCAAAATTTGTGGGTAACTCATCATTGATTTTCGTAACCCTCAGAAGATTTCCACAAAATGACTCTTGTTCAAATAGCCCCTCATAAATATCTTCTTGAAGAGTATCAGGTTCTCCTTTCTCAAAATTTCTGCACCCCACCGCGATAAAGCCAATGACAAGCGCTAATAGTACTCGTTTCATAATGGTTTAATTTTTATTGGTTCGATATTTTTACATACTTATACTCACAACCTTCCGCACACAATAAATATGTAGGCGATAACACTAAGTCTCTTCCTTCAAATTTCATTTTTTCCACTAATGTTTTGGTGGTATCAGCAGGATTGTATAGATTTCTATAATCTGGACATTCAAAATGCAACTTCAAAGAATCCCCTTTGATTTCGTAAGTCCCATATCCGCACATATAGGCATCGGATGTAAATGTGCTATCTTTTTTAAAAGTATAAACATACTTAGTTCCATTAGATATAGGTTGCCAACTACCTCTCATCCCATCATAATACGCATTACATTGCCAAGTTCCCGTAAAGTCAGAGTTAATACTTTCTCCTTTCTCAAAATTTCTGCACCCCACCGCGATAAAGCCAATGGTAAGTACTAATAATAGATGTTTCATTTTTATTTTTATTGTTTTTTTATTAGTTTAACACCCAAACACCTGTTTAGATAAATATACACCTACACAATAGGAGGACTTCTATTATTAATTACACCAAATACCATAAACCATAATTTAATTACAATTAAATACCATTTTAACTTTACCGCATAAAATTACAAATTATTTCAATACAAATTACAGTTAAAGATATTTTAATTAATGAAAATTAAAACACCTATTCAACAAATTTTGAGTGTTGAGTGTTGAGTTTTTTTTGAAGAAAGAAGAAAGAGGAAAGAAAAAAGACCATCAACCGACAACTAACAACCATTAAATTAATACCCTTTGACCACTAAATTAATACCCATACCAGTGCTGAGTGCTGAGTTTTTTTGAAAAAAGAGAAAAGAAGAAAGAGGAAAGAAAAAAAAAAGACCATCAACCGACAACCATCAACCAATCTTAGTATTGAGTTATCACCAACTAACCATTAACCATTGATAATTAACAATTAACCAACAACTATCAACCAATTTTTCTATATTTGTCGTAACAAAAAACAAAAACCTACTACTAATACCCAAAAAAGTCAATCTATGAATCAGCGTTTTTTATTTCTTTTATTCTTGTGTGTTACAACTATTTCATTCGCACAAAGTATTATCTCTGGTAAAATATTAGATTCTGATGGACAGCCCGTGCCTAGTGCGTCTATCACAGTGGAAGAAGTGGGCAAAGATGCCATCCTTGCCTATGGAATTTCCAATTCTAAAGGAGAATACAAGGTTTCTTTTTCATCCAACGAAGCTCGTGTAGAAGTGAAAATCAAAGCTTTTAACCACAAGCCTCTTACCCAACAGGTGAAGAACGAAACCCAAAATCTAAACCTAAAATTAACCTCTGATGCTACTGAAATAAAAGAAGTGAAACTCAAAACCAAACTCATCACCAAAAGAGGAGATACCATCACCTATGATATTAGCCAGCTGGATAGCAAAGCCGATAGAACTTTGGCTGATGTACTAAAAAAAGCCCCTGGTATAGAGGTAAATAGCAATGGACAGATTCTCTATCAAGGTGAGCCTTTGGGCAAGTTTTATGTCAATGGCAAAGACCTGATGGAAGGCGGCTACGGCACCATCGTTAATTCCTTACCGAAAGATGCCGTGCAAAAAGTGGAGGTAATGGAAAACCACCAACCTGTAAAAATCTTACAAGACAAAATACCTTCTGAAAGAGCAGCCATCAATATCAAACTCAAAAATAAAATCACAATGACGGGACGCGGTGAGGTAGGTGCTGGCTTCTCGCCTACCCTTTGGAATGTAAAACTCACCCCAATGTTCTTTGGACAGAAAAACCAATGGGTGGTCAACTATAAGGCAAACAATATGGGAGAAGCAGTAGAGAATGAAAGAAATATCCTAGCATTCGGCACACGCTGGGAAGGCGTTAGAAGGCAAGCCGCCCAACGCAGTTGGATAGGGATAGACAATGCCTCTACACCTAATGTCCCAGAAAAACGATACCTGCTAAACAATGTGCATTACTTCTCGGCTAACTTGCTTACCAATCCTTTCAAAAACAAAGAATGGGAACTGAAAGTGAACGCCAACTACTCTAATAACGCTGTAGAAAGAGCCTCGCTCACAGAGACCACCTATGAGGCATCAGACCTTTTCCCTAATGGTGCTAAAGCGAGCACTAACATCGCCAATAACTTCTACAGCAACGCCCTGAAAGGTGAGGTGATTTTTACCAAAAATGCTAAAAAAGGATTCTTTAAGAACACCACTACTTGGAATAGCTTTTGGAACGAAGATAGAGGATTGCTAAGAATCGTAGACACCAACTCTGGTAGCATCGGGATAGATGAAAGCCTTAGTGCCCCAAGTGGAATGTTTCAAAACTCATTGAGTACCATTATCCCTTTTAAAGAAAAACTCATCAATGTAATGAGCTACATTGGCTATCAAAAGGATAACCAGAAACTCAGCACCTTGTATGATAATTTTAGCAATTTTGATGCACTCCTATCAAGAAGCTTTTCAAGGCTCAATCAAAATCTTACTTTGACCACCTTCAATGCTAATCACTCCGCATCGGTAGGGTTCAATTATAAAAACTGGACCATCACGCCAGAGATGGGGGTAAATCTATCTTTCAATGATATGAACTCTGCCCTTGCCGCAGATGGAGACCTTCTGGATGAAAGCTTCCGCAATAAAATGAAATGGAACGAAATCAATCCTTATACCCAAGTGGGATTGAACTATAAAAACAATGGCATCAACTTTAACCTCACGCTTCCTATGAATTTCTACGGAATGGATTATAAAGATTTAATCCATAATGATACGCGTGAAATCAGCCGTACTGTTTTTGAGCCATCTTTCTGGGGAAGCTATGAGATTGCTTCTTTTTGGAAACTCTACGCCTTTGGGGCTTTAAAGTATAGCTTTGGAGATTTTGGCTCACTCTATACAGGGAACCTTCTTACCTCACCAAGGGTCATCAGAAATAATGACAACCTACTACCAGAGAACAGAACCATCACGGCAAGCCCAAGATTAGAGTACCGAAATCCATTGAATAACCTTTTCTTCAACCTAAGATACTCATATAATAATCTTGAAAGAAACCTCATCACAGAGACAATGGTGTATTCCAACGGTGCCAATATTAGCCAATTAGCGTACTTGGACAATACCTCCATCAGCCAAAGCGAAAGTGTAGAAATTGGAAAATACTTCCCTAATCTGAAAACCAACCTTTCCGCCACATTCTCCAATAGAGATTCTAATAGCTTTGGACTACTAAGAAGCCAAGCCACCAATACCTCTGACCTTATTGAAACCAAAATCAACTCAAAATCAGCAGGGCTTAAGTTTAACAACACCTTCTTCTCTTGGCTGAGTGTAGATTATAACCTAACGATGAGCTGGAACCAAAACAGAAACCTATTCTATAACACTATGGTAAAGACTTCTGGTTGGAATCATAATCTAGCGACCTATGTATATCCTGCTCAAGGGCATACCATAGGATTCTTCTGGGATGATGTTACCGCTACGCAATTAGGTCAAAGCTTTAGAAACACATTCCTAGATGCCAGCTATCAGTTCACTTGGGCTAAAAAGAAAATGGATTTTGAAGTAAAATGGATGAACATTGGCAACAAAAAAGTATACGAAACCATCTCTTACAATACCACTCAGCTTGCCACTACCAGAAGTGCGATGCTCATAAGACCAAGCCAAGTGATGTTTAGTGTGAAATTTAATTTTAAATAAATTGAAGCCCACTCAATTTTAAATAAGCAAAAAAACAAATGGTTGAATTGAAAATTAGAAGAAAAAAGAAATTAAAGCAAGGTAGAGGACTCGCTGTAATACTACTCTTCACCTTATGGCTATTAAGTATAACATTAAAAACTGAATACATTTCCTTTATATACCTGATTATAAGCACATCCATTCTTTCGGTAATAGTTTTTGAAACTTATAAATATTTAAAAAACCAGAAAAAAGAAGAACCAATAGCACTTATAATTGACCAAAAGGGCATTACTGATTTTCAAGCTTTTGAAAAATTAGGTTTAATACCTTGGGAAGAAATAGAATTTGTTGGAATAAAAAACAACATACTAAGCAGTTACCTGATTGTGAAACTAAAAAATCCGATGGAATTTATTGGAAAAATTCAAAACGATTTTCAACTAAAAAAGCAATTACGACTAAACAATGCAAAGTTCCAAACTCCAATTGTCATCAATATTAATACATTGGATATTAAACCAAATAGATTGATACAATTTATAAAACAAAACTGGAGAAATAATTTAGTACGTACCCAACTTCAGGAAAAAGAGTATCAAAAAATCCCTCAACCAGCAACCATAAACTTTCAACAAAAAAATGTCTTATAAAAATCAGCTGAAAAATATAAAAGCCTTCGTATTCGATGTAGATGGTGTCTTCACAGATGGTAGTGTCTATCTGATGCCAGATGGCAATATGTCTCGCGTAATGAATGTTTTAGACGGCTATGCTGTGGTGAAAGCATTGAAGAAAGGCTACCCTATCGGTGTCATCACAGGAGGCAACGACCCAATGGTGAAAAATAGACTCAATTACTTGGGCATCACCGATTATTACGCTAAGTCTTCCGATAAAATAAAAGATTTTGAAGATTTTAAAAGCAAATACCAATTGCAAGACGACCATATCCTAATGATGGGCGATGACTTGCCAGACCTCGCCATAATGAAACGAGTAGCCCTTGCAACTTGCCCCATCAACGCCGTTCCAGAGGTAAAAGCAGCCGCACACTATATCTCAGCCATCCACGGTGGCAAAGGTGCCGTACGCGATGTGATAGAACAGGTTCTAAAAGTACAAGGACAATGGCAGGAAGATGATACTAAATCTGTGTAATCGTAAATCAAATAATCTAAACTTTAAAATAACAATATGAAGAACTTACTACTATCATTAAGTCTTATTTTGTGTTCACTATCATCTGCACAAATAAAAAAAATCCCTGTGTCTACGGAAGAAGTTAATGTTTTAGGACGCATTCTTTATGGAAGCGTTTATGACAATTTTTTCTCGAAGGAAGAATTAAAGAAGTACAATATAGAACAAACATTGGGATATTTCGCGGAGTTTACATATGAAGATAAAATCATATACAAAGAGATTTTTAAACTTAAAAATCTGGTTATGAGCAACAAATCAATTACACAGGTCCATTTTGACAGCAACCCTTGCTTTAAGACTTCCGACCTACCCGCAGATATAAGTTTAAGTCTAATGAAAGACTCCCATTGGCAAATCAAACAAACTGTAAACGGTGATAATATTTGCTATTACGCAGGATGGTTATCCACAAGTGGTATAGGTGTTATAGAATCAAAAGAATACAAAAAGTATAATATACTTTCTCTCGCTGATGGAAAAATAAAAGTAAAACTGTATAGATTAGAAGATTAATAAAATCTATCATTAATTTCTTCAAAAAAGCTTTTTCGTCTAAACAAATTATTATTGAGCTATAATCTCCATAAAAAACAATCATTATGAAACTACTTTTAGCCTCTCAATCTGCCAGACGAAAGGAATTATTACAAAGCTTAGGCTACACTTTTGAAACAGTATCCATCCATTGTGATGAAATATTCCCCGAAGATATGCCCGTGGAAAACATTGCGGGCTACCTTTCCAAAATCAAGGCTGATGCCTATCCTAACCTTCAGGAAGATGAGATTTTACTCACCGCAGATACCATTGTAGCTCTGGGCAATCAAGTCTTAGGAAAACCTCAAACTCCTGAACAAGCCCAAGCAATGCTCCGCTCTCTTTCTGGCAAGACCCATAAGGTCTATACGGGGATTACCATTAGAACATTGAATCAAGAAATCACCAAAACCGATATGGCAGAAGTTACTTTTTCGGAGCTTTCGGATGCTGAAATCGCATTGTACATTCAAGAGTATCAACCTTTTGACAAAGCAGGCAGCTACGGCATCCAAGAGAGAATAGGAATGGCAAAGGTATCTAGCATCAGTGGAAGTTTTTATACCATTATGGGGCTTCCTACCCATTTGGTTTATGAAGAACTAGAGAAAATTAATCCCCGATAATTCTCCAAAAATTCATACTTTTGTTTCCGTTGATTTTACAATCCAGACACAATAAAATCAACTTTATAAAGTTATGATTCTACTATGAAGAAAAGTATCTATTTTTTAATTGCTGTTGCTATTATTTCAGTAGCTTGTAAATCCCGCCCCAATGAGAAAAAAAGCGGAGCATTGGCAGGTTTTTCGTCTTATTACAATACTCTTTTCAATAGTAAAGATGCATTGGAAACCGAAATTAACCAACGCAAAAAAAATCATAAAGAAAACTTTTATGATGCCTATATTCCCTTACTAAAATACGGCGAAGTCACTTTAGATCAAGATGGAGAAGCTGCCGCAATGTTTAACCCTGGAGCGAGAAACAACGCCAGCAAATCTGCCAGCACCTTACAAATCTCCGAGGCTAAAGCCCTGAAAGCTATATCCAAATACTCTGTAATGAAAGATGGTGAAGAAAAAAATAAACAAATCTTCAACGCCCATCTGCTTTTAGCTCAAGCCAGACTCTATATGGGTAAACCATTGGAGGCTTTGGACGCTCTCAACTATATTTTTACCAAAATGCCCAATGATAAACGCATCAATTTGGCAAAAATCTATCAGGCTCACATTCTTACAAAAATGAATGATTTTTACCGAGCCCACGAAATCTTCCTAGACCTAAAAAAACAGCGTTTAAAAAAAGAACACCATAAACTCTACTCTATTTACTTCTCCGAAATGCTCATCGCTTCAGGTAAAAAAGAAGAAGCCGTAGAAGAACTAGAAGACGCATTTCAAGTCAACAAAAACAGAGAAATGAGAAGCCGTATCGCATACCTCCGCGGACAACTTCTTGCCGAATTGGGCAGAAATGAAGAAGCACGAGAAAGCTTTACCGCTGCATACCAATACGCCAACAATTTTGAATTTGAAGTAAAATCACAAATAGAAATTGCCAAGACCTTCTCCCAAGGAAATGATGACTATGAAGGGGCTAAAAAATACATAGAAAACATTGGCAAAAAAGGAACTTATGCTTCCCGAAAAAATGAATTTCTATACGCTTTAGGGCTAATGGCAAACCGAGCAGGCAAGCCAGATGAAGCCCAAGTTTTTTTCAAAAAAGCGACCAAAGAAAAAATATCAGACCCCCAAGTGCGTGGGCTTACCTATTATGAAATGGGAAAATTTTATACCGATAAAAATGATTATATCTCCGCGGGTGCTTACTATGATTCTGCCCTATCTGTTATGACCCACGAGCCCACCAGAGCCAAACTGGCGAAGGCTTCTAAAAGTATGAAAGATATTGCCACCAATTTCTACCTTGTGAAAAGAAATGATAGCATTATTGCACTGACTAAAATGTCGGAGCCAGAACGCATCGCTTACTTTACCAAGCATATTGATGCTCTAAAAGCCAAGGAAGCCAAAGAAGAAGCTGAAAGAAAAAAAGCGGAACGCAACAAAGGTTTTGAAGATGGCGACTACAATGCCAATTCTATCTTTGCCAACAATAGAGGTAATAATTTCCAAGACTTTTCTACCAATCAAAATAAAAACGCCTTCTACTTTGCCAATCAAAATACGGTGAGCAAAGGACAAGCCGAGTTTAAACAAATCTGGGGAAACCGTTCCTTAGGAGACAATTGGCGTATGTCCAATAAAACCGCCTCTATAGAAGATGTAAAAAATGAAGCCTTAGGACTATCCTCTGCTCCGAACCCTCGCCGCTTTGAACCTGATTTTTATATAGAGCAAATCCCTACCAATGCCGTAGAAATTGCCGACCTGAAAAAAGCCAGAGATACCGCTAGCCTAGGTCTGGGCAGAATGTATGATGAACATTTCTCTGACCGAGAATTGGCAACCAAAACGCTTTATGACTTGGTGGAACAAAACCCAGAGGAAGATGTAAAGCTACAAGCTCTTTATCGTATTTTTGTGATGAACTATGAAAACACCCCTTCTGCGGCAGAGCGAGCCAAGCAACTCATCTTAACGGATTTCCCATACACTTCCTACGCAGAATTTGTACGAAATCCGAAAAACACCAATTTTTCAAAATCATCTCCCGAAGTAGAGGAGGCGTATCAAAAAGCATTTGACCTATATTCTCAAAATCAATTTGAAGAATCCAAAGCCGTCATCGCAAAAGCTTTAGAGCAATATCCTAATGATGCTCTGGTACCGAAATTTGCACTATTGGAAGCCTACAATACTGGGAAAATGGTAGGAAAAGAAATTATGATTTTGCAATTGCAACAAATTGCACTTAACTATGCCAAGACCAATGAAGGACTAAAAGCCCAAGAGCTGCTCCGTTTCCTAAAAAGTGATATTGATGTAAAAATGACAGACCAAACGGGCAATACCATTCCTACTAAGAGTAACCAACCTCCTACGCAGAAAAATGATGATGATACACCAATACCTGCCTTTAATCCAACACCCGTAAGTAGAGGTGAAAACGCCAAAAAGCTAGAAAAACTAGAAAAACCTCAGACGCAAAAAAAAGTAAGCTGGGAAGGTAGCGAAATAAACAACTAAATCACCTGCTCCTTTCCTTTGAGTAAAGGTTTGCAAGGAAATAATAAAAACCTGCTTAGGTTTTACTAAAAAGCCCGCCAGGTTTCACCTAAAAGCCCGCCAGGTTTTTGAAAAATCTGGCGGGCTTTTTATAAGGAGCAAACTTCCATTTGTAAAGCTCTATCCTTTCTATCCTTTCAAAGTGGTAATCTCATCTCTCAATTTTGCAGCTAAGATGAAGTCTAAGTTTTTGGCAGCCGCTTCCATTTCTTTTTGTTTTTGAGCTATCAGAGTTTCTACATCTTCGGGAGTATAAGATGCCTTTTGCTCTGCTACTTGTTTCAGGATTTCCTTTTGAGTATATCTATCATCTGGGAAGTCTTTGGCTCTTCCTACCAAGGCTTCAGAAATCTTTTTATTAATCTGCTGAGGCACTTTGCCGTGCTCCTCATTATATTTCATTTGCTTCTCTCTACGGTAGTTGGTTTCATCTATTGTCGCCTGCATACTTTTGGTTATTTTATCGGCGTACAAAATCGCTTTTCCGTTGATATTTCTTGCTGCTCGCCCTACAGTCTGTATCATTGAGCGACGGGAACGCAGCATTCCTTCTTTATCTGCATCTATAATAGCCACTAGAGACACCTCTGGCAAGTCCAATCCTTCCCTAAGGAGATTAACCCCAATGAGGACATCAAATAGCCCCGTTCTAAGGTCATTCATAATCTGAATACGCTCCAAGGTTTCTACATCAGAGTGGATATATCGGCATCGGATACCAAATTTCGTGAAATACTTGGTGAGTTCCTCCGCCATTTTTTTAGTCAGCGTAGTAACCAAAACCCTTTCATCTTCTTCCGCTCGTTTTTGAATTTCTTCCATCAAATCATCAATCTGATTGAGGGTTGGGCGCACTTCAATAATCGGGTCTAAAAGCCCCGTAGGGCGAATGATTTGCTCTATGTATTCTCCACCAGTCTTTTCCAATTCATAGTCGGCAGGTGTAGCAGAAACATATATCACTTGATGTTGCATTTCCTCAAACTCTTCAAACTTCAAAGGTCTGTTGTCCAATGCCGCAGGCAAGCGAAAGCCATATTCTACCAAGGCTTCCTTTCTGCTTCGGTCGCCCCCGTACATTGCGTGAACTTGAGGTATGGTAACATGAGATTCATCAATAACCATCAGGTAATCTTTCGGAAAATAATCCAATAAACAGAATGGTCTAGAACCCGGTAATCTGCCATCCAGATAACGAGAGTAGTTTTCTATCCCAGAGCAGTAGCCCAGCTCTTTTATCATCTCCAAATCCAGCTCGGTACGCTCTTGGAGGCGTTTGGCTTCCAAAGGTTTTTCAATACTTGAGAAAAAATCCACTTGCTTTACCAAGTCATCTTGGATATCCCGAATAGCACCATTGAGGGTTTCCTTAGAGGTAACAAACAAATTGGCAGGGTAGATTTGAATTTGGTCAAAATGACTTTCTACATTTCCTGTAATGGGGTCAAAGGTTTGGATTTTCTCGATTTCATCACCGAAAAACTGTATTCTAATGGCATTATCTGCATAGGCTGGGAAGACATCTATCACATCGCCTTTCACACGGAAAGTACCGCGTTGAAATTCATTAAGCGTTCTTGAGTATAACGCATTAACCAAAGAATGCAGAAGAGCCGTACGGGTCATTTTGTCTCCAATAGCGATTGAAACGAGCGATTTGTGAAATTCGGTAGGGTTTCCAATACCATAAATGCAAGATACCGAAGCCACAATCAGTACATCTCGCCGCCCCGAAAGCAAACTTGCCGTAGCCGAAAGTCTTAGTTTTTCCACTTCCTCATTGATGGAAAGGTCTTTTTCTATATAGGTTCCTGTGCTGGCAATGTACGCCTCTGGCTGGTAATAATCATAGTATGAGACGAAATATTCCACTGCATTTTCTGGAAAAAACTCTTTAAACTCCATAAATAGCTGTGCCGCCAAAGTTTTATTGTGAGCCAAAACAATGGTGGGGCGTTGCACTTGGCTAACGACATTGGCAATGGTAAAGGTCTTTCCAGAGCCTGTAACCCCCAATAGCGTCTGGTATTTCTCCCCCGAAACAATCCCTTCACTAAGTTTTTGGATGGCTTGTGGCTGGTCTCCCGTAGGTTGGTATTCTGAATGCAGTTTGAATTTCATCTCAATAAATAAAAAACAAAGATAGTACAAAATAATATTACGCTGTAAGCGTTAAGCCGTAAGCTTTAGGCTGAAATAATTTTAATTAATTCCCAACAAATCAGCATACAGAAAGTACAAAAAAATCACTATTTAAAGAGGAGTTGGGGATGTTATGACATTCATTTTCGGCTAAAGCCTCTTCGGAAAACCATATTAAAAGTCGGGTTAAAACCCGCCCCTATTGAAAAGTGAAAGGATAGAACATTGACATTAAAAAGCTAGGAAATTAAAAGGCAATCTTTCTAAAATGAGAAATATTTTTTCTGCTGCTTCATTTAATATAAAGACCCAATTGGGTTTCACCAAAAAGGAAGCTTCGTTTCATATAAAAGGAAGCTTCGTTTTGGGTAAAAAGAAGCTTCGTTTCGCATAAAAGGAGGCTTCGTTTTAATATATATAAAGTCAATAGTTTTTAATAACCTCACTTAATTTTGATAATCAATAAGTTAACCACTATTTAAACTAAAGGTTATTGATAAGTATTTAAAACCTAAATTGAGTAGGCTTTAAGTGGTAATTCCATTTGCTATACTGAATGATGCTAACCTCAACAAGATTTTCTAATTGGGCTAAAGCCCTTTTGGAAAAACATCTCAGAAGTCGGGTTAAAACCCTATTGAAAATTGAAAAGGATAGAAAATTAATTTTCTTTTAGAATAAAAAAGAGCGAGAATAAACCTCGCCCTCGAAAAAATTACTATGAAAAATCTAATCTCTCTTTCGTTCCAAATAAGCCTTCATATCATCCAGATGCAATCCTTTGGCTGCATTGTGAGGTTTAGTAATGACTTTCTGTGGTGTATCTACAAAGGTAGTTGCCCCTGCTCTCCCTGTGGTTTGCCCCGTGATGCGGGCTAAAGCCATCTTAAGCTCTGGGTCTGTGGTTACGCCAAATTCTTTAACATTGTTAATCCATTCAAATGGGTGCACTCTGTTTTGGGATAAAGGCAGGATAGCCTCTTTGGTACTTCCATCAGCATACTGTACTATTGGATGAGCGTCTCTATCTTTGTTGAAATACTTGAATGTGATGGGTTGCAATTGCCAATTGTGGGTTTTGTTTCTGTTCTCATAGCTGATGTATTCATTATTAGGCGAATCGTATAATGTATGAGACCCTACAAATTTACCTCTAGTAGCGTAGCCAATGGTTTCTACATTGATGAGCTTGCTAAGACATATTACTGTAAGCTCACTCGCTGATGCTGAAGATATAGATACCAAAGCATAAATCTTAGGTAGAGAAAGGCTATTAATATTTTCTGTTCCTATTTTTTCTGGATGACCATTGACCAGATTGTAGGTATCCAACTTATCAGAGAGCACATCATATCCAGAATATTTGGTGTTCTTTTTATTATACTCCATATACAGATAGTTTTGTCCTGTATAACTTCCGTTAATCATCTGTGCTAAGCCCAAAGCAGATGTAAGCGAGCCCCCACCATTGTATCTTAAATCTAAAATCAAATCGGTAATACCATCGGCTTTCATCTTGGCAAACTGAGCGTTGAGCTCATCATTATACTCTATCTTGAAAGCATTGTACACCAGATATCCTATTTTTTTACCATTTTGCTCAAACACTTTATAGAATGCTATAGGATTTTCTTCTACGCTCGTTTTCGCGATGGATAGATTCTCACTTTTATCTGTAGTTGATATTTGGTACGAACCATTAACGATGCTTACGGTAGTAGTTTCTGCTCTAGTGATGGTGAAAGAGCTATCATCAAAAAGGGTATCATAGTTATAATCATTGATATAGGAACCATTCACTTTGGTAATGACATCCCCTCTTTTCACCCCTGCGTTTGCGGCAGAGGAGTTGGGCACCACATAATTAACAAACGCAATATAGTTGCTCCCAGAGCCAGGGAAAAGAGTTAAATCTAAACCTGTAATAGCTTCAAATTCAGATGCCATTCTTCCCGTGGCAGAAACCACTTGATTGTTATTTTCTATCCAAGAATACAAGTCCACATTACCGTATTGGTACAATAAACTTTTATAAAACAAATCATTGGGAGTTCTACCATTAATCAAAGTAGTATATCGGGCATTATCTGCTGGGAGGTTGTCTGCCAGATTTGGATTTTCAGCTTGCCAATAATACCATAAATTCATTGCCTTCCATACAAAATCATTGATGGCGTCAACTTCTGTAGTAGTAGTAGTAGTAGGCTCATCCTCTCTACAAGACATTATCCAAAATAGCGATAATATGGATAATATTAATACTTTATTTTTCATAATTTCAAATATTTTCATCAAAACTCAAAAACATCTTTTTTATTGTGCCTTATCTTTTTTCTTTATGCCTTGAAACTCTTTCAAGTAAAATGGCTCAAAATAGGCAATATCTTCAAATGCTTTATTTTCATACTTTTTTACCACTGGATGTATCAAATACTTGGCAGATGGATAGACATTTTCCCGATATTCTGCCGAGCTTAGTGCAAGGCATTCTTTGGCTTTGGTACACCCATCTCCCACAAAAAGTATCTTGTTCCCCTCATAAGTAGCAAACGAGGTTTCATCTAAAATCAAATTGTGCGTTGCGGTAATTTCTTCTCCTGTTATACCAGAGTACACCGCTGTATAAACTTCCATTCTTCTGGCATCTAATAAGGGGATAATCAGTTCAAATCCTTGGTTTAGAAATGGCTCTACCATTGTTTCCATAGAATTGATGGCAATAAGAGGTTTGCCTAGTGCAAAACAAAAACCCTTGGCTGTAGCCGCACCTATCCGCAGCCCTGTATAAGAGCCTGGCCCCATCCCCAATGCTACCGCATCTATATCTCCTAGCCGAATATCAGCTCCCTCCAATGCCCACTCTACAAAGGTATGCAGGCTCTCACTTTGCTTGTAGTTTTCTGAGATTTCTTCGCATAAACAGAGTAATTGCTCTCCTTCCGAAATGGCTACAGAACAGTTCTTAGATGAAGTTTCAAGATGTAATATTTTCATTTTATTGAGATATCGGATAGAATTGAAATGACAAATTTAGGCTTTTCTAAACTTCTTTACACGCTTTGCTTAAATATTTTTCCACAAAAAAGACCGCCCGAAAGCAGTCTTTAACAATGTTACTTCATCTCCGAAATGATATTCACTGTTTCTTTCAGATAAAGGTCTCTCTGAAGGTTTTTCACCCAGTTTTCAGATTTTTTCTTGAATACATCATCTGTTTTCTCTCTGGCAAGTTCATCATTGTATCTGATGAATTTCAGTCCATTATTAAGTTTTATAAGAGATTCAAACTTTTTTATCTGCGTTTTTCTCTCCTTCATCACTTCATTGAATTTGGTTTCATTCAAAGTAATGGATTCCTCTTTATTGAGTGCCTCTCTCCATTTTGCAGATTCCTGAAGCAACTGATAATCTTTATCCTTTGCCAATCGTGCAGCACTATTCTTCTTCAGTGTTGCAATATCCAGAGTGGTGATTCTATTGAATGCCGCGGGCTGTATTTTATCCCAAGCCAAAGCGTAATCATCATAGCGTTCGCCAATCTCTGCGTGTGTGAACAAGTCATTCATCTTGACATCCGCTTCTATACCCTTCTTCTGAGTAGATTCTCCCGTTACTCTATAAAACTTCTGAATGGTAAGCTTCAACGAGCCAAAATCATCATTGGTACTAAGAAATCTATTAAGATCCACAAAGGTCTGTACCGTTCCTTTTCCGTAAGATTGCGGAGAACCTACCACAATACCTCTGCCGTAATCTTGTACCATACCTCCTAAAATTTCAGATGCCGATGCTGAAATTTCATTCTGCATAATCACCAGAGGGCCTGTCCAAATAGGTGTATTGGTTTTACTTTTCAAGGTTTCTATTTTGCCGTTACCATTTTTCACTTGCACATAAGGTCCTTCGTTCATAAAGAGTCCCATAATATCTCCTACCTCCGTGAGTGAACCTCCTCCATTATTTCTAAGATCTAAGATAATCCCAGAAATACCGTGGGCTTTCAGTTTATTGATTTCATTTTTGACATCATCAGAAGCGTTTCTTCCATCTTTTTTCTCAAAATCCGCATTGAAACTTGGCAGATTGATAAACCCATACTTCTTACCATTGGGTGCACTGATGATGATGCTTCTTGCAAAGGTATCCTCTATAGACACTTCCTCTCTCACCATTGTTACCTCTCGGATAGACTTATCTTTCTTCTCCACCGTAAGGGTTACTTTAGTTCCTTTCTCACCACGGATAAGCCTTACCGCTTCATCTACCAACATTCCAGATACATTTACGGGTTCTTCATTGGGTTTGCTCTGTACTTTGAGAATTTTATCACCTTCACTAAGCTGTTTAGACTTCCACGCTGGTGCTCCTATGGTAAGCGTCCCCAGATACAGGTGCCCTTTTTTCTCTTGTATCAATGCCCCGATACCGATAATCTCTCCTTTGAACAAAGAGTCAAAATCATCTTTATCTTTTGGTGAAAAATAATTGGTATGAGGGTCAAATACTTGGGTATAAGCATTGATGTACATTGTAAACCAATCAATTTTCTTTCTTTTCTTAATTCTTCTAAAAGATTGTGCAATAAGGTCTTTCACCTCGTCTGTCGCTTTGATTCTTTTTTGCTCTGGAGTAAGCACTTCCACCTTGATGGTATCCACCATTTTATGCTTAATAACAGAATCTTTTTTCTTTCTTTGAGATTCTTCTCGGGAATTAAGTGTTTCTATTTCTTGCAAAATATTATACTTGATGAATTTTTTCCACTCGTTGTATTGCTCTTGCTCTGTTGCGGGATACTTTTTAGATTTCGGTTCTAGGATAAAGGTTTCCTCCTCATTCAGGTCAATAGATTTGCTAAGGATGTCTTGTGTCATCTTATCAATCTTATCCATCCTTTCAAAAAGACGATTATAGGTTAGATTATAAAACTGCAAATCCCCTTTATTGAGGTAATCATCCAATTTTGTTCTATGCTTAGAAAACTCATCTACATCCGTCTGAAGGAAATAGCGTTTTGCTGGGTCCATCATTTCCAGATATAGATCATAGACATTTTGAGAATAAGCATCATTAATAGGCTTAGGGCTATAATGAAGATAGCTGAGGGTATTTCTTACACTGATCATAATGGTTTGCATCTTCTCATCATCATTCTTAGGTGAATTGAAGCAAAATATCAGTGTGGTAAGTGGTAATAAAAATAAAAGCGTGTTCAGTTTAATTTTTTTAAACATATAATGTTGTCTTGGGTTAAAATACTTTGGGTTAATTCATCTTTTTGAGGAATCAAATTTAATACCTTATTTATAAATAGCGGTACTTTTTTTATTTATTTTTGCTAAAAATAATACTATAATGCAAAAACCCCTGATTTTAGTAACCAATGATGATGGCATCACGGCACCAGGCATAAGACATCTGGTAGAGTTTATGAACGAAATTGGCGAAGTGATTGTTGTTGCTCCCAACTCGCCACAGTCTGGCAAAGGACACGCCATTACCATCAATTCTACCCTTACTTTTGAAGAAATCTCGTTAGATGGTCCTCAGACGGATTACGCTCTGAGCGGAACTCCTGTAGATTGTGTAAAATTTGCTTTGGATAAAATCCTCACCAGAAAGCCAGATGTAGTAGTTTCGGGGATTAATCATGGTGCCAATTCTTCCATCAATGTAATCTATTCTGGGACGATGTCTGCCGCTGTAGAAGCTGGCATTGAAGGACTTAACGCCATTGGTTTTTCCTTGCTCGATTTCAGTTGGGATGCAGATTTTACTCAGGCTAAAGAACATATCCAGAGAATTGTAAAAAAGGTTTTAGAACATCCACTTCCCAAAGGCGTTGTGCTGAATGTAAACATTCCGAAACTAAAGAAAGAAGACATCAAAGGCGTAAAGGTTTGTCGCCAAGCGTATGCCAAATGGGAAGAGAGCTTTGACGAGCGTACCAATCCTCACGGAAAAAAATACTATTGGCTTACAGGATATTTTAACAATATGGATACCGATGAAAATGCCGATGAAAACGCTCTTGCGGACGGCTATATCTCCATAGTTCCAGTAAAATTTGATTTAACCGCCCACGAGTATTTAAACCCTCTAAGTGAATTACTAGCACACAACCCTTAATACAAATCATTAAAAAAAGCAATATGAATTTTGTCATATTATTTTTTTTATTAGCTTTACAATCGATAATTTAAAAACTCTTATTTTTATGAAAAAGCTCTTATTAATTGCAGCGCTAACTACTGTTGGTGCTCTGTCAGCCAAATCTAACCCTGTAAAAGAATCAAAAGATTCTGAGAGAAAAGCTCAATCTGAAAGAAAGGCTACTGCTAATAGTCATAAACTAAACGAAGTATCCAACGATATGACCTGCTGGGTGGTTATGTTTGATTGTGGAAAAACAGGAATGGTGTGCGCGAAAACATTTGAAGGAAGACTTAAACTTGCGGCCGAGATGGCAGGTGAGGTATGCTAAAACAAATCTACACCTTTAATGTTGATTAAACATTAAAGGTGTCTTTTATCATTTTGCAATGAAAACAATATACTTTATTCTATTATTCATTATCGCTGGGCTTTTGCAAGGACAGACCATTGATAAAAAACATCTGAATGTTTATTATCGCTTGTCTTATCAACCAGATTCTACGAACACTCATAGGCTGGAAGAAGATTTTTATCTTAATATTGATGAAGAGACTTCCGCTTTTCTCTCTGTTAATAAGCTCAAAGGTGACCTATACATTGCCCAAAAATCTCAAAATCTTACAGAGGATTCATTCGCTTCTGCATTGGCTGGCGTTCCGAAAACACGCTTCAAATTTCTAATCATCAAAAAAGAAGATGAACTCAATTTTTATGACGAAATTTTAAACTATCAATTTCATTACAAGGACAATATCCCTACGAAATGGAAACTCTATAATGACACCAAAACACTTCACGGATACACTTGCAAAAAGGCAGAATTAAACTATGGTGGCAGAATTTGGACAGCTTGGTACACCGAGGATATACCCATTCCTGAAGGTCCGTACAAATTCAAAAATTTACCCGGATTGATTATTGAAGTTTCTGATTCGCAAGATTTCTTTGCATTTGAATTGATAGAAATAAAAAAGGGACATCAGAACTTTGTGTCGACTTATTATCCTGATAAGATTTTGGACAAATTCAAGAAGGTATCCAAAGAGGAGTATTTTAAAGCAATGAGAAACATTAATGATAATTATATCAAAGAAATGGAAATGGCAGGAATGTTTCTTGATGAAAGCGGAAAAGAAAACGTTTTGAAAAACAGAAAGAAAAGAAACAATGCTCTGGAAAAATCAAAATAAAACGGGATACCTTCAAGCATCCCCGTTTTATTTTGATTTAACCGCCCACGAGTATTTAACGCAATTGGGAGATATTTACAATCAATAGATTAAACAAAAAAAAGAAACTATCCCGAATTCGAGATAGTTTCTTTTGATATTAAAGTTCATTTTCTTTTTCCTCGGAAGAAAAACTCACATCCCCACCGTGAAAGCCAGCCACACCACCACTCACTGCAAACTTCATTGCAGAGGCTGCGTTCATCCCTACTACAGGTTTTATATTTTTCTTTTCGGTAATGATAACCCAACCCGAAATAGCATAAGAATGTGGTAAATACACCGCTACAAACTGATGCTTACCCACAGCTCCCATATCCTTCTGGGTAAGAAAGCCTATCCTCCACATTTCAGGATTTTCATTGGTTTTCACCCACACAGGGTCATTAAATTTCTTTTTATCTCCCACAAAGGAAGACATTACCTCTTTAGTTGGAGTGTAGATATGCTTCACCCCAGGGGTTTTCTCCAAAAAACCATCTATCCTATCAAAGATAAACCTTCCAAATACCAGTTTATTTCCCAGATAGCCAATGCCCACCGTAGCCATCACCACGATGAGGAAGGTAATCCCCGGATATAGATTTTCCGAGAGAAAAGGAATATTGCTATCAATAGATGAAATGATAGACCATATCACAAAAACCGTAAGGGTGATAGGTCCAATAATCATCAATCCCTGAAAAAGATATTTCAGGAATTGATTCAAAAAGTATTCGCTATTTTTTCTTGGCATTGAATGAAAATTATCCGTGGATGGTTTCTTTTTTACCATAACTTTGGATGACTTTCGCCTCGTATTCTAGCCATTCCTCCCAGCGTTTATTCACTTTTTCAGGGTCTCCCAGTTGGCGTGCAAAACCTATAAAAGTGGTATAATGGTTGGCTTCGGAAATCATCAGTTCACGGTAAAATACTTTCAGTTCTTCATCTTTGATGTTTTCTGTAAGCACTTTGAAACGCTCACAGCTTCTGGCTTCTATCATTGCAGCAAATAGCATTCTATCAATAATCAAATCCTCGCGAGAGCCTTGCACGATGAACTTTACCAAATCGTTCACATAATCATCTTTTCGTGCTCTACCCAATTCAAAACCACGGGCTTTGATAATCTCGTGCACTTGATTGAAATGCTCCAACTCTTCCTGAGCAATCGCCAAGAGTTCGGTTACAATTTCAGGATATTCTGGTAGCATTGTGATGAGCGTAATGGCATTAGAAGCAGCTTTTTGTTCGCACCAAGCGTGGTCGGTAAGGATTTCGCTAATGTTTCCTTCGGCAATATTTGCCCATCTCGGGTCGGTAGGAAGTTTTAGTTTAAACATTGTAATAATTTTATGCGAAAATAGTGATTATTAATTAATTTCTTATTTCGTATTTTTAGTTTCAGTGCTTTGAAGCTGTTTTGGCTCTCAAAAACTCCAAAATTTTCCACCCTTGTGCGTCTATCCATTTCAGTACTTCGGCAAGAATAACGGCAAGGATAACATTAACCACGAAGATGATTACCAATAAAACTGCCCAGTGCATCATCTCTTTCATCGGAACAACCAAAAAGTAAACTAAAGAAGAAGAAATTCCCTGTGCAAAGTAATAGAAAATCGCATTTTTCCCTATGTAATTGATAAAATTCGGTTTTGTGATTTTCAATCGGTTATATAGTACAAAGAGTGTTACGAGCGAGAATAACGCCCATACAATATAAGGGATTTTTGGTGGAAACTTCTGTTTATTAATTTTATAGAAAATATCCGTTCCGTAATACCAAAACATCACTCCCAAAGCCGCAGCCACAGCAATATACAGTATAGGAATCCATCGCGTAGGGATTTGCTTGCCTTTCATCTTATTGGCAATAAGGAATATCGCTAAGTAAATCGCCACATAGCCCACTTGCCCCGATGGATAATACCCTGGATAAACATTAAATAACAAGGTAAGCCCTAGACAAAGCCCTATAAACCAATGGATATGTTTCGGGAAAAATCTCAAAATCAAAACACCGAAAACCGTTAGAATAAAATAGACTTTCAGATACCAAAAACTTCCCATCACCACAGGGAAGGTATCAGCATTGGTGTAACTATGAAGGTACCAATTTCCCAAATTTTGCCACTGAGGATATTCTGAAAGGCTGGTAGGGGTATATTTCGCCCCAAAGGTGGAATAAAACGCTTTCATTTTTTCAAAACCAAAAATATTCAGTCCGAAAACTTTAAAGAAATAATCTACAAAGAAAAGGAATGTCACGAAAATCATAAAAGTAATCTGTAAGCGCAACAATCGGTAAAGCGTTTTTTCTATATTCCCCCCCGATGTAATACCACTAAGGGCATAGAACAAAGGTACATCAAACAGTAAAGATAGAACTCTAACCTCCGTAGGAACATAAAACTGACCGCTCCAAAAAACGGTATGGATAAAAATAATGGAAAGGGTAGCCGCTCCCTTAGCAAAATCAATATATAAATCTCTTTTCATAGGCCATTAAATGATTTTCTTTTTCTAAAAATTTATTAACTTGCAGTCGGTAAACTTTACAATTTATAACCATCTCAATTCGCTTCAAAGATACTTAAAGTTTTATTTTTGTACAATGAAAAACATTGAGTAATCCTTAAATAAACCATCTGAAAAATGCTCAACTTCTTTTTTGAAAACATTGAAAATCTTTCAATCAACGAAAACATAACATCTTGGATAGAGTACATCATTACCCACGAGGGTAAAAAGCTGGGGGATATCAATTATATTTTCTGTGATGATGAGTATCTTCTAAAGATTAACCAAGATTACCTTCAACACGATTATTACACCGATATCATCACCTTTGATTATGTAAAAGGGAAGAAAATTTCTGGCGATATCTTTGTCTCCGTTACACGAGTTTCAGAGAACGCTCCCCTGCTATCCAAATCCTTTGAGGAAGAGCTTCATAGGGTATTGGCTCACGGAGTACTCCACCTCTGCGGTTATAAAGACAAAACAGAAGCAGAAATAAAAGAAATGCGAAGCAAAGAAGATTTTTACCTTAATGCGATTTCTGAATTTATAGCCCTCTAAAAACAAAACTCCCTCTACGCTGTTACATAGAGGGGAATTGTATTATGGTTTAAGTTCAAGCGGATTGTTTTTCTTTTTTTGTCTCTGATGGTAATTCCTTTCCTGCTCTATTGAAACCACGCCACCCATCTCTTTGAGAGCATTAATCATATTATCTTTCTCGCTTTCAATGGCTTCGTAAAACTTTTTCTTTGAAGTTTGCTTAGCTTGTTCTAATATTTTCTTAGGTAGTTCTAAGCCAGCATCTTCCACTGTGTAACTCTGCACAAGTTCAAAGCTATAATGCTTCTTGCTATCTTCTATCTTTAGAATTAAACCTGGAAGATTTTTGAAAATATAAGGTCCATCAAAAACAGGAATTTCATCAGAAAACCACGCTCCAAAATGTCTCCCAGAAAAATCGACCTCTGCATATCTGGCTTTCATCCCTTGTATAGAAGCCACTTTATCATTATTGATTTTCCAGTGCAATGGAGTGGTTTCAACATAATAAAAATTTCCTCTATCAATTCTTTGTTTCACAAAAACAGAATCATTGGTCTTCAAGACTTGGTATTTAAAGTCCGTTTTGGGCATCTTAGTAGCATCAATACGCGTGAGCGTACCTCTATCAAAATCCTTTTGTAAAGTAGATGCAATGGAATCTCTTTTATGTAAATTGAGACTTAAAAATGTAGAATGGGTTTTACTATGGGTTAAAATAA
Source organism: Bergeyella porcorum (assembly GCF_042427575.1). Lineage (NCBI taxonomy): Bacteria > Pseudomonadati > Bacteroidota > Flavobacteriia > Flavobacteriales > Weeksellaceae > Bergeyella > Bergeyella porcorum. The sequence continues at coordinate 45,944 of NZ_JBHMFD010000005.1, read as the reverse complement.
AATATTCTGTTTTTTTACTCCCAACATCTAAAGAGTCTGGCTGATAGTCCAACTTATAAACAAAACGATGCGTCTGAGCCACCATACAAGCAAAGTTCATTATAAAAATAAACTGTAAAATTTGTTTTATCATTCTTATCATTTATTTCCTCCACAAAAAGCCTCTTCTGCTTTTTCCCAATAATCGATTAATTCTTGTAAACTTTTAGCTCCACACTTTTTAGAAAATGTACAAGACAAATAAATCCATGTACAATTATCCGAAGAGGAGGCAAGATACTTTTCTATCTTAGTATTTTTCTTTTGAACAATACCTGTACTCGCACTCACTAATCCTGCAACTCCAAGAGCTGCCACTAATAACATTTTTTTCATGATAAATCAACTAACGGGGTTTAATGTTAGTGATTCAAAACTAAAACTAAAACTAAAACTACGCAAATTTTATATGACAAAAATCACATAATATCACAAATTTATAATCATTCTAAATAAACAAATCTCCCTCTACGCTGTTGCATAGAGGGAGATTGCTTATCTTAAAATGGAATTAAAATCACACTTTAATTTCTACATCTACTCCTGAAGGAAGCTCTAGTTTCATAAGAGCATCTACAGTTTTAGAAGAAGAAGAGTAGATATCCATCAAACGCTTGTGTGCAGAAAGTTGGAACTGCTCTCTTGCTTTCTTGTTTACGTGTGGCGAACGAAGAACCGTAAAGATTCTTTTGTTCGTAGGCAATGGAATAGGCCCATTAACCACAGCACCAGTAGCTTTTACTGTTTTTACGATTTTTTCAGCAGATTTATCCACCAAGTTGTAATCGTAAGACTTAAGTTTTATTCTGATTCTTTGTGACATTTCAATTTAATTTTAAAGATTATCCTTTAGCTTTAGCGATTACTTCGTCAGCAATGTTTTGTGGTGCTGCTTCGTATCTTTCAAACTCCATAGAAGAAGTTGCTCTACCAGAAGATAGTGTTCTCAATGAAGTTACATAGCCAAACATTTCTGAAAGTGGAACGAAAGCTTTGATAACTTTAGCGTTATTTCTATCGTCCATACCATTCACGGTACCTCTTCTTCTGTTAAGGTCTCCTACGATGTCCCCCATATACTCTTCAGGCGTTACTACCTCAAGTTTCATAATAGGCTCCATAATCACCGCCTTAGCTGCTTTTCCTGATTCTTTGAAACCAAGCTTCGCTGCCAATTCGAAAGACAATTGGTCTGAGTCTACCGCGTGGAAAGAACCATCTTTCAAGGTAACTTTCATTGCATCTACTTCAAAACCGGCTAGTGGTCCGTTTTTCATTGCTTCTTTGAAACCTTTTTCTACAGAAGGGATAAATTCTTTTGGAATGTTACCACCTTTGATTTCATTGATGAATTCAAGACCAGATTTACCTTCATCAGCAGGACCAATTTCGAATACGATATCCGCAAATTTACCTCTACCTCCTGATTGCTTTTTGTAAACCTCTCTGTGGTTAGCTGTTTGCGTAAGAGCTTCTTTGTACTCTACCTGTGGCTGACCTTGGTTTACCTCTACCTTGAACTCTCTTCTCAAACGATCTACGATGATATCCAAGTGAAGCTCACCCATACCAGAGATGATGGTTTGTCCAGAAGCTTCATCTGTTTTCACAGTGAAAGTAGGATCTTCTTCTGCCAATTTCGCCAAAGCGTTACCCATTTTATCTTGGTCTGCCTTAGTTTTAGGCTCTACTGCGATACCGATTACTGGATCTGGGAAGATCATAGATTCTAAAACGATAGGGTTTTTCTCATCAGAAAGGGTATCCCCCGTTTTGATATCTTTGAAACCTACTGCTGCACCAATATCTCCAGCTTCGATGTACTCTACTGGGTTTTGCTTGTTAGCGTGCATTTGGTAGATTCTTGAAATTCTTTCTTTGTTTCCAGATCTTGTGTTCAACACATAAGAACCAGCATCTAATCTACCAGAGTAAGCTCTAAAGAATGCTAGACGACCTACGAATGGGTCTGTAGCGATTTTGAAAGCTAATGCTGCGAAAGGATCTTTCACATCTGGTTTTCTGGTGATTTCTTCGTCTGTATCTGGATTAGTTCCTTTGATATCATCTTTATCCAATGGAGAAGGTAGGTAACGGCAAACCGCATCTAGCATAAACTGAACTCCTTTGTTTTTGAAAGATGAACCACAAGTCATCGGGATGATAGAAAGGTCTATAGTAGCAGCTCTCAACGCAGCGTTGATTTCTTCTTCTGTGATAGAATCTGGATCTTCGAAGAATTTCTCCATCAAAGTTTCATCATATTCAGAAACAGCTTCTACTAGTTTTTCTCTGTAAAGTAGTACATCATCCTTCATATCATCAGGAATTGGCACTACATCAAAAGTAGCTCCTTGAGTATCTTCGTGCCATACGATGGCTCTGTTTTTAATCAAGTCCACTACCCCTTTGAAGTCTTCTTCAGCTCCGATAGGAAGTACGATAGGCACGGCATTAGACCCGAGCATTTCTTTTACTTGATTCACTACATTAAGGAAGTCTGCACCTTGTCTGTCCATTTTGTTTACGAAGCCCATACGCGCAACTTTATAGTTGTCTGCAAGTCTCCAGTTGGTTTCAGACTGAGGCTCTACTCCATCTACCGCAGAGAAAAGGAATACCAATCCATCTAATACTCTAAGAGAACGGTTTACCTCTACGGTAAAATCCACGTGCCCCGGTGTATCGATGATGTTGAAGTGATAACCTTTTGTTTCTGGAAGCGTTTTCCCTTGGTCTGTAGGGAAGTTCCAGTTACAAGTGGTAGCTGCAGAAGTAATGGTAATCCCTCTTTCAGCTTCTTGCTCCATCCAGTCCATTGTAGAAGCTCCTTCGTGTACTTCTCCCAATTTGTGGGTTTTTCCTGTATAGAACAAAATTCTTTCTGTTGTGGTGGTTTTACCGGCATCAATGTGAGCGGCAATACCAATATTTCTTGTGTATTTAAGATCTCTTGCCATTTCAGATTAGAATTTAAAGTGAGAGAAAGCTTTGTTAGCTTCTGCCATTTTGTGAGTATCTGTTTTCTTTTTGAAAGCTGCACCTTCTTCTTTAGAAGCGGCGATAATTTCTGCGGCTAATTTAAGTGCCATAGACTTATCGTTTCTTGCTTTCGCGTATTTGATTAACCATTTCATTGCCATAGAGATTTTTCTATCAGCTCTGATAGGCATTGGAATTTGGAAGTTAGCACCCCCTACTCTTCTTGAACGCACTTCTACATGTGGCATTACATTGGTAAGGGCATCTTTCCAAATTTCAAGAGAAGATTTTTCATTATCTCCTTTTTTAGATTCTACGATATCTAATGCATCATAGAAAATCTTGAATGCGATGGATTTTTTACCATCAAGCATCAAGTTGTTCACGAATCTAGTTACCAACTGATCATTAAATTTTGGATCTGGTAACAACGGTCTTTTTTTCGCTTTTGTTTTTCTCATTGTTCTTCGTCTTAAAATTTAATGATTACTTTTTAGCTTCTTTAGGTCTCTTCGCTCCGTACTTGGATCTTCTTTGAAGTCTTCCATTTACACCAGCGGTGTCTAAAGCTCCACGAACAATGTGATAACGAACTCCCGGTAGGTCTTTCACCCTTCCGCCTCTTACCAATACTATCGAGTGCTCTTGAAGATTATGTCCTTCGCCCGGGATATAAGCGTTTACTTCCTTACCGTTAGAAAGTCTTACCCTTGCTACTTTTCTAAGTGCAGAGTTTGGTTTCTTCGGTGTAGTTGTATATACTCTCGTACATACACCTCTCTTTTGTGGACAAGAATCAAGGGCAGCCGATTTGCTCTTCTTGGCAAGTGAGGCTCTTCCTTTTCTTACTAATTGTTGAATAGTAGGCATTTAATTGCTTTTTATTTTAGGGTGCAAAAATATAAATTTATTTTGAAATGAAAAAATTTTATGCTGATTTTTTAGGCTAAATTTAAGCTTATTATAATTTTGCGTTTCAAAAAAAAGTTTTACATTTGTAGCCATCTAACACACAGAAAAAACATAAAAAAGTGGAAAAGTTTTTACTAAATAGCTTGCACACTTCCCTAAAAAGCGTATGGGGGGGGTAAAACTTCTTCTTATATAGCAAGTTATACACTTTTATCGGAAATATTTCTAAGGTTTCATTCCCTCTCGGAGAGTGAAACCTTTTTTGTGTTGTTAGGGATAGGTTGTTAGTTGATAGTTGATAGTTGTTAGTTGACGGCTGATGGTGAACGACCCAAAACTCAGCACTCAAAAATGGTTGCTAGTTGACGGTTGATGGTAATTCCCCCTTCGGGGGTTAGGGGGCTTTCCTTCGGGGGACAGGGGGCTGATTCAAAACTTAAAACTTAAAATTTATATAGATGAAAAAACAATTTATTTTAGTGGGACTGCTAGTAGCTGGATTTGCTAGTGCCCAACAGAACGAAGACGAAAAGTATTGGGGTAAAGTAGGGATTAATACAATAACGCCACAGGCGACCATAGACATCCGCCCGAATGATGATAACAGACAAGAAACCGCTACAACCAACGAGGGAATCCTTATCCCAAAAGTTTCTAAAGCCCGCATAGCCAATATTGCAGATGCTAATCTTGTGAAAGGTACTTTGATCTTTGTAGATGAAACCACCTACGCTGGTACCAATACTAAAGTGGAAAATATCTCTTCTGAAGGGTTTTATTTCTATGATGGTGCTACTTGGCAGCCTATGCAAAAAAGCACCCCAAAACTAGACTACATTGTGAGTGCTGATGGCACCATCCTTATGCAGTGGTTTAATATATATACCAACAGCATAGATATGAACAATTTTGCGGATATGGCAAATGTAAGTATGATTGCATCTGGTCTACTAGAAAACTCTAAAGTGCAAAATTTTGTAATAAGAGAAGGCGTAACTACCATTGAAGAGCGTGCTTTTTACAACAACCCACAGATGACCGTTTCTTTTCCTAACAGCCTTCTGCATATAGAAAAAGATGCTTTTTACAACTCTAGAATTCCTTCTCTAGATCTCCCCAATCTTCTTACCATAGGGCAGAGTGCATTTTACGGTAACACCTCGCTTACCAGCATTAGCCTTCCTGCTGCTACTACAATAGGGCAGAGTGCATTTTACGGTAACACCTCGCTTACCAGCCTAAGCCTTCCTGCAGCTACTACCATAGGACAGTATGCATTTAGAGATAACACCGCTCTTACCAGCATAAGCCTTCCTGCTGCTACTACCATAGAAAGGGGTGCATTTCAAGGTAACACCTCGCTTACTAGTATTAACCTTCCTGCAGCTACTACCATAAGGGATTATGCATTTAGAAATAACACCGCTCTTACCAGCCTAAGTCTTCCTGCTGCTACTACAATAGGAAGTAGTGCATTTCAAGGTAACACCTCGCTTACCAGCTTGAGTCTTCCTGCTGCTACTACAATAGGAAGTAGTGCATTTCAAGGTAACACCTCGCTTACTAGTATTAACCTTCCCGTAGCCACTACAATAGGAAATAGTGCACTTGCTGGAAACACCGCGCTTACTAGTATTAACCTTCCCGTAGCCACTACAATAGAAGCTGGTGCATTTTCTGACAACACCTCGCTTACCAGCATTAACCTTCCCGTAGCCACTACCATAGGGGATTATGTATTTGCTAGAAACATCGCTCTTACTAGTATTAACCTTCCCGTAGCCACTACAATAGGGAATTATGCATTTAGGGATAGTACCTCGCTTACTAGTATTGACCTTCCTGCAGCCACTATCATTGGACATAATGCATTTTATAATAACACCGCTCTTACCAACGTTACCATAGGACCAAATGTTACAATAATGGGAGGTGATACCTTTTATAACACTTCATCTAATCTCGAAGTAACGATACAGGCTACTACACCTCCTAGTTTTCAAGGAAGCTTAGGAAATCCTAGTGTGACCATCAAAGTGCCTATGGCAAGTGTAAATGCTTATAAAACAGCACCAGGATGGTCTTACTATGCCAATCAAATAGTGGGGTATTAAGAGCAATGATGTTTTTGTGTTTTAGAGATAAATCTATTTTTGTTTAACCAATGTTATTTTTTAAATTATGCCAATAAAATACAAAACCGTAGAAAAGCCATTACCAGGCAAGTCTGAAAAGAAATGGTACGCTTCTGCTAATACTAGCGGAGAGAAAACTTTAGAGGGGCTCACCACAGATATAGAAAAAATATCTACCGTAAGTGGTGCAGACATCCGTGCAGTACTGTATGCCTTAGTAGATGTAATGACCACCTCCCTTGCCGATGGGCAAATTATTAGGCTGGGTGAGTTGGGCAGTATGCGTGTAAATATCAGTAGTGAGGGCAAAGACAAGGCAGAAGAGGTAACAGCAGCAGCCATCAAAGGAGCTAAAATCATCTTCACTCCAAGCACGAAGATTAAAACAATGCTCAATAATCTTAAATACGAGAAAATGTAGCGTTTCATTTTTATCGTAACAAGCTCTTAAACGAGATGCGTCTTTTTTCAAATGAGACGCGTCTTTTTTATTTTTAGTCGTGTCTTTTTTCAAACGAGACGCGTCTTTTTTTCGTCCTTACTGATAGATGGCTAGCTTCAATAAGGTCGCTCTGATAATGGTAGGGCATTACAATGTAGGGGCGAATTGCATTCGCCCTATTATGATGGAACAATGCCCCCCGCAAATATAATGGGCGTATGCGATACGCTCCTACAAATTTCCCCTATTACCATCAACCGACAACTAACAACTATCAACCAACTACCGCATAATCTGGGATAAAACAGGCCAAACGCCAACCACAAATTGCACACTATCACAAAAAAAACGTATCTTTCCCACATCAAAAAAATAAAATGCTATGACCCAAAGAGTTTTTTTACTTTTTTTATCCCTATGGATGGGCTGGAACTTTGCCCAGCAACACCCTTACTATCAGCAGTATGCTAAATACAAAATGGATATAGATGTAGATGCTGAAAACTTCACTTACAAAGGCTCCCAAACCCTGAGCTATACCAATAATTCTCCCGACGAGCTTCGGGTGGTCTATTTTCATCTTTATTGGAACGCCTTCAAAGCAGGCTCTATGATGGACCAAAGAATCCAAAGCCAAGGCACTAATGGTGATGGCAGATTGCAGGAAAAAGGCATTTCCAGATTGGCTTCCATTCCTAGTAATGAAGAAGGCCAACAAAACATCCATTGGATAAAACAAAACGGAAAACCACTGAAATTTGAAATCCAAGAGACCATTATGAAAGTAGAATTGGCAGAAGCCATCAAGCCAAACTCTACCACTACTTTCACTATGGAATGGGATGCTGTAATCCCGAAACAGATTCGCCGCTCTGGGCGTAATAATAGGGAAAACATCGCAATGTCTATGACGCAGTGGTACCCTAAAATCGCAGAATACGACTACCATGGTTGGCATACCTTTGATTATATCGGGAGAGAATTTCACGCTCCTTTTGCTGATTTTGACATCAATATCAAAATTGATAAAGACTACATCATCGGTGCGGGGGGCACTCTGAAAAACCCGAATGAAGTGAAAGGCTATTCTGATAACGCCCGTATTGCCGAAGATGAGAGTGGTAAAGCCACTTGGAAATGGACCGCTCGCAATATGCTAGACTTTGCCTGGGCTGCCGACCCCAAATACACTGTAGAGAGTTTCACTATCTTAGACGGCCCAGAAATCTTTTTCGTGTATCATAAAAATGAAAAGACCCTATTTTGGGAAGAAAGCAAACCTTACATCACCAAGTTTTTCCAAATAATGAACGCCACATTTGGACGATACGCATACCCAAGCTATAGCTTCATACAAGGGGGCGATGGCGGTATGGAGTACGGAATGTCCACCCTTATCTTGGGCGAGCACCGCAGCTTAGAACGCCTTGTAGGGCTTATGGTACACGAGGGGGCACACTCTTGGTTTCAGCAGATGCTGGCATCCAATGAAAGTACCCAGCCGTGGATAGATGAAGGCTTCACCAGCTACGCTGAAAGCCTCGTAATGCATCAGCTCTTCCCACCGAAAGAAGCCACTCCAAATCCGTTTTTGGGTTCCCTTAATTCTTATATCAACTTTTCCAAAACAGGCAAAGAAGAGCCTGCCGCTTGGCTAGCAGACCACCACGATGATGGCAGAGCATACTCTGTGGCAAGCTATACCAAAGGAGAACTGTTTTTGGTACAGCTGGGTTATATTATGGGAGAGCAAAATTTATCTTTAGTGATGCGAGATTTTTTCAACCAATGGAAGATGAAACATCCATCAGATAAGGATTTTCTACACATCGCCCAGAAAGTTTCAGGAATGGACTTAAAATGGTTTCAGCACTATTGGATTAATACCACCAAAACCATAGACTACGCCATAGAGAAAGTAGAATATGGCAAAGATACCACTACCATCACCCTTGCCAATAAAGGCGGTATCCCTATGCCAATTGACTTTAGTCTCCTTACCAAAGACAACACCGTTGTTACCTATCATATCCCTATGAATATGACCCGCATTTGGAAAAGGCAAGACCTCTTTGGTAGTTTCCAAACCTTGCCATATTGGGCGTGGACGCAGAAAGAATACCAGCTTACCGTACCCTATACCAAAGAGCAAATCACAGCGATGGGCATAGACTTTTCCCAAAGAATGGCAGATGTAAATCCTCAGGATAATTTTGTAGAAACCACTCTTCAATCTCCAAAGGGAAAGAATCGTTAAATTGGGGTAATGGTTGCTTAAAGCATTTGAGCTACTGATAAAAAGCTCATCAGCTTCAGCCTAAATCTCCTTAATCTCTCATTCCTAAATTTTATGAAAACTATTGTAATCAATATCGGAAATACCAATATTCGTTTTGGACTTTTTAATGACGACCAATGCGAACGCTCTTGGGTCATTAATACCAAGCCTTACAGAACTAGTGATGAAATGATGATACAGTTTATGATGATGTATCAGACCCATCATATTGATGCAGATAAGATAGACCGCATCATCATCGGCTCGGTAGTACCACAGATTACCCAAGATGTGCAAAGAGCCATCAAAAAACTGCACAACAAAGCACCTATCTTAGTAGATAGAAATACGCCATCAGGCGTACAGCCCAAATCGAAACAAATGGGCACCGATATCTATGCCAATCTGGTTGCTGCCCATCATCTCTATCCAGAGGGAAAGAAAATCATCATTGATTTTGGCACCGCCCTTACGGCAAGCTGCATCGCCGAGAATGGCGAGACCATAGGCGTTATCATTGCCCCAGGCATTATCACCTCGCTCAATTCATTGGTGGGACAAACGGCACAGCTCCCCGAGATAGAACTGGTAAAACCCCAGTCGGTACTCGGTTTAGACACTATTTCTTGTATGCAAAGCGGTATGGTATATGGCTTTCTAGGAATGGTAGAAGGCTTTGTAGAGCGTATTAATGAAGAGGTGGAAGACCAATGTATGGTGATTGCCACAGGTGGGGTATCTCATATTTACAAGCCACTTACCAGCAAAATCCATATTGCAGATAGACTGCACACCTTGAAGGGACTTTACCATTTAGGAGCAAATATTTAGCAACAGAGAAGCCTCACATCGAGGCTTCTTTATCTTTTACTTTTAAAAAAATCTAAAAGTAATTGTGAACATTCATTTTCCAAAACCCCAATGATGACTTCCGTTTTAGGATGAAGACTTAGGTTTTTACTCATAAATCCTCGCCGTTCGTCCCTTGCACCTATCACCACTTTAGAAATCTGCGACCAAGCCAAAGCTCCAGCACACATCACGCAAGGCTCCAGCGTAATATACATAGTGCAGTTTTTCAAGTATTTCCCTCCAAGATAGTTAGCCGATGAAGTGATGGCTTGCATTTCTGCGTGAGCTGTTACATCATTTAGCATTTCGGTAAGATTGTGAGTCTTCGCAATGATTCTATTTTGAGAGACCACCACGCACCCTACAGGGACCTCATCTTGTTCCATAGCCATCAACGCTTCTTGCAAAGCTATTTTCATAAAGTACTCATCTGTGAACATAAGCTTATTTTCCTGCAAAGATACATCACCGGTTGATAGGTTGTTTTGATTTCACTGAAAAACCATAATGATAGGAACCCACCTCTCCATAGTTGGAATTATATAAAAGCGGAAGATTAAAGTATAAAATGTTAAGAAACCTTAAAAACAAAAAAGCCGCAACTCCCATTTTATTGGGGACTACGGCTTAAATGTATTTAACATTCATAAAATAAATGTTAAAAATTGTTAAATTCCAACTCCTCCAATTCCGAAAAAACACCTAGTTTTAGGTAATTCTCTACTTTTGTAAAGCAAAACAAAGGAGAAATCTTTTTAACAACACTAATTAAATAATAATATATATGAAGAAAAGAGTCTTATTTTACTTAGCTGTAATTACTTCTATATTTTCATTACAATCTTGTGTTACCAACTATGTTGTTTCACAACCTACAACATACAAAACCGATGCCAAACTGGCTGCTGTTCCTACAATCAACATCGCTAATGAGGCAAAAAAAATATCTCCTTCTAAGCAAATTGATATGGCTTTAGCAAGTATAGAAAAAGCCAACAAAAATGCTGAAATCCAAAAAACCATCCTTTTTGAAAAAACAATGGATGGGCTTTTAGCCGAAGCCGAATCTTACTTGGGAACACCTTACAGATACGGTGGCACTACCAGAAGAGGAATTGATTGTTCAGCATTTGTTCTTTCTGTTTTCGGAGCTACATTGGGAATGAATCTTCCGCGTGTTGCCGCTTCACAAGCTTTGGAAGGCGAAAGAATTTCTAGAGAAGAAATGAAAAAGGGAGACTTGGTATTCTTTTCAAGAGGAGGGAGAATCTCTCATGTAGGCATCGTTCATCATACAGATGAAAATGGCGAAGTACACTTTATACACTCTTCTACTTCAAAGGGCGTTATCATCTCTCCACTCAGTGATTCTTATTGGGGACCGAAATTTAGATTTGCAAAAAGAATCGTTGATGAGAACACAGTAGATACTTCTTCTCTTGCTAATAATTTGTAAGATAATAAATAATTGATAATAATTTGTTTCATAAAAGTTGCTTTCTCCTAAGAGGCAACTTTTATCATTTTTTTAATTAAGAATAAAATTATATCTTTGTCGTCTGTAAAATGAAAAAAAGACTTCAAATATTGCTGATGATTTTTGCTTTGGGCATCTTTGTAATGCCTAAACAGATGCTTTTGGCTCAGTTTGAAGCTTCTGCAATGGCGTGTTGCTCCACTTCTAATAGCGATGACAACTGCCACCATACCTCAGAGCAAGAAAACCCTTGTAAGGACAGCAAGCAACCTTGTTCTACCAATTGTTGTACTACTTGCAGCAGTTGTGCTTATGGTTTTACCCCATTGGCTAAACCTCAAGTTTTTCTCATATCAGAAGCCTTGATTGCCATTGAGAAAAAATCTGAGTTCAACTATGAAACGCCCCATTTTTCCACTTATTTAAAAGACATTTGGCAACCGCCTAAGATAGCTTAATCATTTCATCCTTTGGTTAAATCCACTATGATTTAACCCTATCTTCACATTCCATTGTTTTGAACCAATAGATTCAATGGATTCCTATTAATTATTTAAACTATCTAAAAATGAAAAATATTTTAAAAGCAAGACTTTCCTTGCTATTTGCGGTATGCTTTCAAATCTTTGTTTTTGCTCAAAATACCGCACAATTAGCCGTAAAAGGCAACTGCGAAATGTGTAAGGCAACCATAGAAAAAGCCGCTAAAAAAGCTGGTGCAACCTCTGCCGTTTGGGATATAAAAACCAAAACTTTACAAGTTAATTTCAATATTGAAAAAACTTCGATAGACCATATCCTAAAAAATATTGCCAATGCAGGATACGATAATCAAAAATATACCGCTCCTACCAGCGTGTATACCGCACTCCCTGCCTGTTGCCATTACAGAGAAAATCCAGAACATCACACCACGAAAACATCTTTTCTAGTAAAAGGCAACTGCGATATGTGCAAAACCAGAATAGAAGATAATGCCAAAAAAGCAGGAGCCACCACAGCGGTTTGGGATGCTGAAACCCAACTATTAACATTAGATACTGATGCTGCCAAAAACAGAATAGAAGAAATCCTAAAACAGATTGCTAATGCTGGGCACGATAACGAAAAATACCAAGCCCCCGATGAGGTTTATAACAATCTCCCTGGGTGCTGCCTTTACAATAGAGCCTCTACGAGCCAGCCCACAACAGAGCATTCCAAACAACAGCACAGCTCAGAGGAGACTCAACCCTCTTCAGCCCTAGAAAAAACACCAGTTGACAAACTCATAGAAGGCGTTACGCTCACCAAATACCAAGCTGCTACTGCTATTGACAGTAAAAGTGCTGGGCTAACATTCAATATTGGAGAAAAAGAGCTTTTGAAAGCAGCGTGCTGTAACCTTTCTGAAAGCTTTGAAACCAATGCTACAGTAGATGTGTCTTTTAGCAACGCCGTTACAGGAACTAAGCAACTGAAAATGCTAGGATTAGACCAAAAATACACTTCCTTGACCAAAGAACTTCTTCCCGAAATCCGAGGATTGGCAACGCCTTATGGTCTCAATTTTATCCCAGGACGATGGATTGGCAGTATCCAACTCACCAAAGGAGGAAGCACCGTTAGCAACGGCTATGAAAGCATCACAGGACAAATCAATACCGAATTGGTAAAATTCCAAAAAGAACCCGAAACAACGCTGAATGTTTTTGCTGATAATAACGCAAGAACCGAGGCTAACATCACCCATACCTCTACCCTTGGTGAGCATTGGAACCATACCATATTGCTTCACGGCAATGGCACCTTAGCCAAAATGGACTATAACCACGATGGCTTCTTAGACCAACCTACAGGCACTCAGATTAATATGGCTTATCTATTAAATTACAATGATTTAGACCACACAGGATGGGGCAGCCACTTCGGGGTTAATTTTCTTCAAGACAAAAGAAAAGCGGGGCAAATGGATTTCAACCACAGCTTACATCCTTCCCAGCAAAATGCTTATGGTGTGGGGATTGACATTTCAAGATTTCAAATTTGGAATAAAACAGGACATATCTTTAAAGGAAAGCCGTATCAAAGCATTGGATGGATGAATCAATTCACTTACCATCAGCAGAATAGCTTTTTCGGACAAAGATTTTACGATGGCAAACAAACTACCTTCTACTCTAATCTCATCTTTGAAAGCATCTTTGGAAACACCAATCATAAGTACAAAACGGGAGCCAGTTTCCTCTACGACCGCTATAACGAAAGCTATCTCTACCTTCCTATAAAAAGAACCGAAACCGTCCCAGGATTGTTTTTTGAATATACCCTTACGGGGAGCAAATATACCCTCGTAGCAGGTGCTAGAACAGATTTTCATAATCTTGCAGGAACTCAATTTACCCCAAGATTAAATTTCAAATATGATTTCACTAAAAATACCATTCTAAGACTTTCCGCAGGAAGGGGATTCCGTACGGCGAATATTTTTGCCGAAAGCCAAGGCTTTTTTGCCTCAAACAGAGCCATTGAAATAAAAGATAATGGTGGCAATATCTATGGATTAAAACCTGAAATTGCGTGGAATTATGGTGCGAGCCTTCAGCAAGATTTCAAATTTCTAGGAAGAAAGTCTACCATCATTGCTGATATTTTCAGAACAGATTTTAAAAACCAAGTGCTTTTAGATTTAGACCAATCTCCTAATAAAATAGTATTTTACAATTTGGAAGGAAAATCGTTTGCTAAGAGCTTTCAAACCCAATGGGATTTCATTCCTTTCAGAAATTTTGAAGTAAGAATGGCTTATAAGTATTATGATGTACAAGCCGACTTTGAAGGCGGTAGAAGAGCGGTTCCATTTATGGCAAAATACCGTGGCTTTTTCAATATCGGATACAGTACTACCAAAAACAATAAAGGAAGATTTTGGAATTTTGACACCACGCTTAATCTCGTAGGAAAGCAAAAACTACCTAACCTGAATAGAAACCCAACAGCCTATCAACTCCCAGAATATTCCAACAGCTATGCAACGCTCAATGCTCAGATTGCCAAACACTTTAATGATAATATCAGGGTTTATTTGGGCGGAGAAAACCTTACTTCTACCAGACAAAACAATCCCATCATAGATGCTCAAAACCCGTTTAGCAACTACTTTGATGGTGGAATGATTTACGCCCCAATAATGCCTGCAATGCTATATGTAGGTGCTGATTTCAAATTCTAACCCCAAAAGATTCCCCTCCTAAATCCTCTTTTTGCTACTTGTGAAAAGGGGATTTTCTTTCTACCAAAAGAACGGTTTCTTTTCCTTTCCAATTTCAAGGTGCCAACAATCTGTTCTGGCGAATAATCTTTTGATAACAAATCTATTACCTCTCTTTGAACTTCTTCTGCAAATCCAATTCTCTTAGATTTCCCTTTTTTATTTGCTCTCTAAAAAGTTACCTTTGTGAGTTGAATGTGCCCTTAAATATATAACGATACAAAAATGAGATAAATACATTTAATTTTCATTAGAAAAATTTCTTTACTCCCCATCACTACCTCTCTCAAAAATTCCCTGCTTGCTCTAGGACTTCTTTATACACTTCCTCTTGGGTAATGGGCGGATATTTGTACTGGTGCAGCTTTACAATAATTTCCATTTTTAGTTGGGCTTTCAAATCTTCTCTATCTCTCCAAGAAGGATATTTGGTTGTATTTTCCACTATTTGCTTAATTTCTTTCGCGAGTTCCCACATTTTATTTTGCTCAAATTCAAAGCCGTGTTTTTTCTGCACAAACTCCAAAATATCATAAAAGGCTTTTAATTGACAATCAACTCCTTGTTCAGGATTTAGTTCCTGACGAAGTTTGATTATTAAATCTAACATTTGCTCGGCAGTATCCGTTTGAATAGCTTCATAATCCAAAATATCGGCCTCGTTGCGTTCGTTATATTGATTTACAATTCCTTGCAATCTTTCAGAAAATTCCACGCCCTTTATTTTATTAACCTCTTTAAGTTTCCCAATATTTTCTTTTAGCAATCGCTCCAAAATTTTGACTTTCACATTGGGCAGTTCCAACACACTAATTTTTTCAATAAATTTATCATTAAAAAGGTCAATGGCATTGGCTTTATGGTCATCTATTTTGAAAATTTCTTCCACACCCTGCGAAATAATCGCCTCTTCTACCATTTTGAGAACTTTAGCATTCATCTGCTCAGTATCTGGTGCTTCGCCTTTGGTGAGTTTGGCAATGATGGATTTCACAGCAAAATAAAAATGAATTTCATCTACTTCTTCTTCGGAAAAAAGCCCCGAACCGCTGACCAAATTATACGCCGATTTGAGTTTTTTCGTAAGGTCAAAAAATAATTTTTCGCTTTCCTGCGTTTTCAAAACATAGTCCGATGCTTTTTGCAAACACGCCAATCGCTCATTGGGATTTCCGTTGAAATAAGGTTGGGTATCAAAATGATGAAAAAGCTGGCGGAGGAGTTCCATTTGGTCGCGAATAACAATTTCCACTTGGCTTAAATCTTTGAAATCCTCGGGGTCATTTTGATTGTTAAACTGTCCCAATGCTTCGTTTAATCGTTTTTTAATACCGATATAATCTACCACCAAGCCATTTTGTTTGCCTTCAAATTTACGATTCACCCTTGAAATAGTTTGTATCAAGTTGTGCGTTTTCAGAGGTTTATCTATGTAAATGGTATCCAAAAACGGCACATAAAAGCCCGTGAGCCACATATCTACCACGATGGCAATTTTGAAGTTGGAGTTCTCTTCTTTGAATTGGCGGTCTAATTCTTTTCGGCTTTCCTTATCGCCCAATAACTCGTACAACTCTTTTTCATCATCTTTATTGCGAGTCATCACCATTTTAAGACGTTCAATGGGTTTTATTTTCTTTTTTTCTTCTTTGGAAAGGTTATCAGCAATCTTAATTTCTCCCCATTCTGGGCGAATATTCAAGATTTCTTTATACAATTTGTAGGCAATTTCACGCGAAGCACACACAAACATTGCTTTTTGAGCTACGGTGGCTTTTTCCTCTATTCGTTTTTCATAATGAGTTACAAAATCTTTGGCAATGGCTTTAATGCGGTCTTTGCCACCCAAAATAATTTCCATTTTCGTGGTCGCCTTTTTGCTAGCTTCTACCTGATATTCAGACGCCCCTTCGGCTACTGCACTTCCGTAATATTCCTCTATTTCTTGTACCTTTTGGTTGTCTAAATTCACTCTGGCAGCTCTTCCTTCATACACTAAACGCACGGTAATTTCATCATTGACAGATTCAAACATTGTGTAAGAATCTACTACATCGCCAAAAACTTCCAAAGTTTTGTCAATGGGCGTACCTGTGAAGCCTACAAAAGTAGCGTTAGGCAAAGAATCGTGCAGATATTTGGCAAATCCGTAAGATTTTTTTACCGTATTGTCTTGGTGATTTACTTTTACTTTCAAGTCCAAATTAACCTGCGAGCGGTGGGCTTCATCGGAAATACAAATAATATTGTCTCTTTCCGAAAGCAATTCGGTATCTTCGGAAAACTTTTGAATCGTGGTCAAAAATACGCCTCCACTTTCCCTACCACGGAGTTTTTCTCGCAAATCTTCCCGCGATGCAATTTGGATAATATGCTCATCGCCAATGAATTTCTTGGCATTCATAAAATCTTTGGAAAGCTGATCGTCCAAATCATTCCTATCGGAAATAATAACAATAGTAGGAGCCGAAAAATCGGTAGAACGCATCAGAAGGCGTGTAAGGTAAAGCATCGTAAAGCTCTTTCCGCAGCCTGTTGCCCCAAAATATGTCTCACCCTTTCCGTCGCCGTGTGGTTTCTTATGAGTTAAAATATTCTGATACAATTTATTAGCGGCGTAATATTGCGGATAACGGTACAGAATTTTAGTTTCTTTTTTAGAATTGTCAGGAAAAAGTACAAAATGATGAATAATATCTACCAATCTTTGAAGATTGAGCATTCCTTGTATAAGCGAATGAAAGCCCTCTATCCCTTGTAAAGCTTTTTTCTCTTCACCTGTGATTTTATTCCAGCCGTAGAAAAATTCATAAGGTGAAAAAAGTGTTCCTGCCTTGCTATTCATCCCATCAGAAATGATGCAAAACACATTGTATTTCAAAAGTTCTGGAATATCTCGGCGGTAGCGAATGGTGAGTTGCTTAAAAGCATCGTGAATGGTAACTTCTTCATTGATAAGTGTTTTCAGCTCTGCAACTACCACAGGAATTCCGTTGATGTACAAAATAAGGTCGGGAATACGCTTTTCAGAGCCTTGAATTTCTAACTGATTGACCGCCTTGAAGGTGTTGTTTTTCCAATTTTTCACATCTATATAACAGATATACAGGTCTTTATGAGCAGGATTGTTTCTTTTAAAAATAAAACCTTCGGACAATAATCTGCCGATATTTCTGTTAGATTCATACAAATTAGAAGCCGACTGATAGGCAATTTGGTTGATAATGGTTTCCACCTCTATCGCCTCCAAATCAGGGTATTGGCTTAAAAGAAATTTTTGCAAATCCTCGCGGAGCAAAACTTCTTTTTCGCTACTTCGCACCACATTTTTACCGTTTTCATAGGTGTAGCCCTGCTCGGTAAGGAGCTGAATAAAAGCCTGTTCTAATTGGGATTCGGTGAATTTCATTTTTATTTAGAATTATTTATAAAATACTATTTTTTAAGATTGCCATAATGGTTGTTTTTCCCAATCTAATAAATTACCATTACCATCGGAAGGAATACCTAAATATTGAATAGGTACATTGGTGTATTTTTCAAATAAAAGGCGTAATTTCTCTGTAAAACTATTGTTAGGATTTACCCGAATCAAAAAATATTTCAATACACAAAGGAAATAAAATACTCTTTTGTTATTGTCAAATTCTTTACTAATTCAAGCTCCCTTAGGTTTTACTAATTGTATAGGCTCTACGGCTAAATCTTTGTTCCACAACCTGCTATGATGTGCACAAATGTTTCGTACATAAGTAAGAGTGTGAAGCCAAGAGGTAAAAACAGTAGGATGCAAATCAAAAAAACTCGCAATTCGTTTTTTATCTTCTTTGTGTTTCAATCCGCGATAAAGATGAGACAATTCTCCAATAGTCAAAAGTTCAAAACACATCCACGAAGGCGGATTTTTGGGCATATCGTAGTTCTCTGTATAATGTTTGATAAACACTTCGGGGCGTTGGGCTGTTTTAGCTTTGGAAATAACCGCTTGAAAATCAGAAAATGGGTCTATTTTTGTCCCAACTTTATTATAAAATGGAGGAATAAATAAATTTTGATTGTCTTGCCAATGGCTGTCATTATAATGTATTGCCATTTGATAAATAAACTGCGTGCGGATAGCCACCTCTATGCGTTCTATACAATCAAAAACAAGCAGTCGTAATTCTCTATCAAAGGAATATAGATTGACAATTTGCCTAAAATCTACTTTTTCATTGAACTTATCTTTTTCTTTCTGAAACGGCAAAAAATATGCACTGAGCCTAAAATAACTTATTTGGCTCAATTTTTCCAAAGCATAATGCTCCTCTGAAACCAAAAGACCTCTATCCTTTAGCGTTTTTAACTGATTGTCAAAAGTTAGCGGTGACTTATCAAATTTTTTCATTGCCTTAAAAAGAAAAGACCTCCCAAGTGTGCTACCTAAAAGGTAAGCCTGAGAGGTGTATTATTATTCAGTGAAAAAACTATCAATACAAGAAAATCCACAATAGGATATTGCAGTGCAGATGTACGACATTTTATTACATCTTGAATCATTTTAACCCATTTATTTTTTTTTACCAATTTACATTTTACTATTTTCATAGGTATAGCCCTGCTCGGTAAGAAGCTGAATAAAAGCCTGTTCTAATTGGGATTCGGTGATTTTTTTCATAGGTTTTCGCTCGTTTTATTTATTTTCTTTATTGATTTTAATTATTTAATGTTTGTAAAATACATTCTAAAAAAAATCAAAATCGTTTTATAATAATTGATTACTAAAACAACAAAAATAGGCAAAATTAGTGTTAGCCATAATAATATTTGAATATATTGAAGCCTTGTATTTTGCTTATCTCTTTCACTATCAACTTTACAAAAAGATTTATTCAACTCCTCTTGATTATCTTTATGAGTATTTTTATAGTATTCTATATTTTCCTCTATAAATTTCAAGGCTGATTTCTGATTGTTAATAAATATCTGAATAAATAGACAAAATATTATCAAACCTAATATAATTAGATAGTTTTTTAAATCATTAACACTATCATAATTTAATGTAGAGAAGGCAAAAATTAAAGCAGTAGGTATAGCGACTAATTTTGTTTGAGAATCATTAACAATCCCCTGTAATTTTTGATAATATTCCAATGCTTTTGTATCGAGTTCCATTTTCAATTTGTTATACGAAAAATTTCTTAAATAAAAATTGTAACTTGCCGAAGCTCTATGTATAAAATCATCAAATTTTTGAATGAAATATGAAAATCTATCTTTTTCATCTATCAAAACTAAAAAATCTATCATCTCATTGATATAAATATTTTTTCTATCAGGTGTAATATCTTCATTTAAAATATCAATAAAATTCTTTAATGATTTTAATTTTATATCATCAATAGTCTCCAAATCTTTTATAAAATACTGCAAATATAAAGGTAAAGACTTATCCTCTTGAATTATTAAAAGTTGTAATATTTCAATCTCCTTGTGTAACCATTTAGAACTTTTTTCTAATCCTCTAATTAATTCTACAATAGTTGAATATTGTTCGTTAAATAAACTATCATTACTTAAAAAATTGTTTATTTGATGAATATAAACATTATTTGTTGGAATATTATAATAATTCCATTGTAAAAAAGATTCTTTTGTAAGATAAAATCCTTTTGGTCTTAAACTTGAAATTAAAAATTCCAAAACAATTGTATCATTTTCCTTATAATCATCTATAACAGAATTTGCAATTAAATTGTTATCATATAAAGAATTTAAAAAGTTTATATCATTAATTAAATATTTACAAAGTAATAAATCATCTTCTATTGTTACAGATGATTTATTTTTTGTTATTATTTCAACAATTTTATTGAGCATTGAATTCTACTATCTGTTGTTTCAGTGAATTTGGAACATTTTTAATTGTTATTCTATTTTTCTTTTCATCGTAATGAACCGTTTGATCAGCAAGTAATTTTGTAGCAAATTCTAGTTTTAAATCATCATCTTTATAAGTAATCATTCTTGA
The DNA here is from genome assembly GCF_042427575.1 of Bergeyella porcorum. NCBI lineage: Bacteria > Pseudomonadati > Bacteroidota > Flavobacteriia > Flavobacteriales > Weeksellaceae > Bergeyella > Bergeyella porcorum. The sequence continues at coordinate 25,564 of NZ_JBHMFD010000005.1, read as the reverse complement.
TAATCTTAATCTTGATTTATCTCCACTGATAACAGCACTCACTTTACGCCCATCTTCTGTGGCAAAATCTTGAAATTTTTCTGGATTATCAATATCCATTATTTTAGAAATTTCTGAAAGTAAAATTTCTTTTTTCTGACTCATTCTGTCAAGACAATATGATACTACTTCATCTTTTTGTTTCACTTTTCTATTTCTATCCCAATTTTCTTGTTCCGCATAGTCATCTATCGCCTCTAACAATCTTTTAGTTGATTCTGTATTAGTATTTTTATTATCAACATCAATAAATTGCATAAAGTAATAACTAATATCTTTAAGTCCTTTCACAAAAGATAAGTATGTAATTCTATCCGTCGGATTATTATTTTCTATATCTTTCCAATCTGTCAAATTAATTAAACAAGCAACATCAACCTTATTTAAATCTAAATTTCGTACATTATCGAGAGTTAAAGAATCATTTACAACAAATCCTTCTTTATTATTTATCATCAGAACCAATAGCAAATCTTTATTTGATTTTGTATACTCACATAAAATCATATATCCCCCTGTCGCTTGTACTGTTTGCTCCAAGATTCTTTTATAATGATCCATTACTTTTGTTGAAAAATTATAAAAATCATATTGATACTCGATATAGTTATTTAATAAATTTTTAAATTCAGGATATTCTCCTGAAAAAATCCCATAAATAGGGTTTGATTTTTTATTATACGATATGTCAAGATTTCCTAAAAATAATTTTTCTCTTTCTCCAATATTCAAAACTTGAATAGCAGACTTAGCATTAACATCTCTTCTTCCAGCATCTTTTAAAAGCTGATGAATTATAATATTTTTAATTATAAGATTTTCTCCTATCTTTTGAACCTTTTTTTCCTTATTCATATTTTCTTTTATTTCACAAATTCACACCCTCCCCCATTTTTACCAATAACAGCGATTGTAGTTTTTTTAGGGTTTGGGATTGTTTTTCGATAATTATAATTTGCTCATCTAAATATTTTATTTTTTCATTAAATAAAACACTATTTTCTTTGTTGAAAACAACTTTAAGTTCAAATAATTCATCTTTGTTTATTGAACTAAATATTGTACCTGTTCCTTCGGATAAATCAAAATGGGATTTAAAATCTTTCATCAAATAAAATAAATACGACATTTCTTTTGATGAAATAGACGCAATTCCACGACCTATACTACAATCATTATCGGCTATATTTACATCTCCCACAGGTGCTCTTACTGACATTAAAACATCTCCCTTTTTCGCATTCTTTTTAGACAACTTTGTGAAAACTCTTATCTCTGGAATTCTAAAACCAAAATCCGTTCTTCCTTGATAAAATATTTTCCCTTCTCCTATTTCATTATAATTATCACTTTCAGGCGATTGTCCCATTATTATCTCCGCTATCTCCCCCAAACTTTTCACCTCCCAACCTTTGGGTATTTCTTTTTGGAGTTCTTCGTGGTAGACCATTTCTCCGCCGGAAGAAAAGTAAGGTTTTCCGTTTTCATTAGGAAACTCAAAATCTACAAACCAATGTTTGTACAAGGCTTGGGCAGTGGCTTCTAATTTCTCACAGAGGGCTTCATTGGTTTTTATCTTTGCCGCTATGCTTTGGTATTGGGCTACTATTTCTCGCTGTTTTTCTATGCTGGGAATGGGCAATAGTACATCGCACATATCTTCCCAATCAAATGTTTCTCGAACACTTCCAATAGAATAAAAACGAGCATATCGGTCAAACTCTGGGCGTGAAAACCACATCATCAAATATTCAGGTAATAATTTATTTTCATCAACTATTCTGAATGTTGTATAAGCCTGAGAAATTAACGCATTTTCAAAATCTTTCAATAAAGCAATACCTATTTTATCACCCCTTCTTGAAGTATCAGGAATATAAGTAAAATCATTTTTAAATATGACTTTATACTTACTCATATCTGTTCCTATTGTGTTGGCAATAGACGGAATAATTTTTTTTGTACAGACACTCCTAAAAGTGGAAAATCTAACAAATCTTTATTCCTCTCATCTATCAATTGAATAAAATCCCCCAATCTTTTATAACTCATAACCTAAGGATTTAAATACATTTTCTACTTCGGTTTTTAGTTTTTGCTCTTGGGCAAACAAATCTTTTAGCTCGGCTTGTAGGGTTTTCATTTGCTCATCAAAATCTACGGCTTCGTCTCTGTTGATAAATTCTATATACTTGCTCGGCACAAGGGAATAATCTTTTTGGCGGATTTCTTCCAATGAAACACTTTGGCAATATTCGGCTACATTTTCATAGACCCCATTTTTGGATTGCCACGCGTGGAAAGTTCCTGTAATTTTGGCAATATCTTCTTCGGAAAACTGAATGTATTTCTTTTCAAAAGGTTCGCCCATTTGGCGTAAATCCATAAAAAGTACCTCGCCCGCGCGGTTGCGGTAGTGTTTAGTGCCATCATTTACCTCGGCAGTTCGCTCGGTCTTGTTTCTGTTTAAAATCCAAAGCGTTACCGAAATATCGGTAGAATAAAACATATTACGCGGCAGCACCACTATGGCTTCTACCAAATCATTTTCTATGATTTGTTTGCGGATTTTGTATTCTTCGCCACCGCCCGACAAAGCTCCGTTTGCCAAAATAAACCCTGCCACGCCGTTTTGCGAGAGTTTGGAAATCATATTGAGAATCCACGCATAGTTGGCGTTAGATTTTGGGGGAACTTCGTATCCTGCCCAGCGAGGGTCGGTGGTGAGTTCGTTTTCGGCTCTCCAATCTTTCAGGTTAAAAGGCGGATTTGCCATAATGTAGTCGGCTTTGAGGTCTTTGTGTTGGTCTTGTGCAAAAGTATCCGCAGCTTGGCTTCCTAAATTGGCAGAAATCCCACGAATTGCCAAATTCATTTTCGCCAGTTTAAAAGTAGTATTGGTCAGCTCCTGCCCATAGATGGAAATGTCTCTTTTGTTACCTTGGTGCTTTTCCACAAATTTGAGCGACTGCACAAACATACCGCCCGACCCACACGAAGGGTCGTAAATCTTGCCACGATACGGCTCTATCATTTCGGCAATGAGATTTACGATGCTTTTCGGGGTGTAAAACTCGCCTTTTCCCTTTCCTTCGGCTATGGCAAACTTACTTAGGAAATACTCATACACTCGCCCTACGATGTCTTGGGATTCATCTTTGAGTGTATCGATATTGTTAATGGTATTGAGCAAAGCCGAAAACTTGGAATTATCCAGCCCCAAACGCGAAAAATAATTGTCGGGCAAGGCACCTTCCAGAGATTTGTTGATGCTCTCGATGGTTTTCAGGGCGGTATCTACTTTTAGGGTAATATCGGGCTGGGTGGCGTTTTGGATAATGTATTCCCAGCGAGATTCTTCGGGCAGATAAAACACATTGTCGGCTTGATAAAATTCGGGAATATCTATAAAAGGTTCTTTCCCATCGGCTATGAGGAAATTTCTTCTCTTGATGAATTTATCACTGGCAAATTTTAGGAATATCAAACTCAATACAATATGTTTGTACTCCGAAGGCTCTACCGAACCTCTTAATTTATTTGCTGCCTCCCAAAGACTTTCTTCGGTGCTTTTGGTTTGTGCTTTTTTTGCCATTTTTATTTATTCTTTATTTTTAATAAAACTTCTTTTCCGTTCTCTGTTAAGTAATATTTTTGTTTGCTACTGGTGGGTTTGTCAGGAATTGTTAGAGCTACCAAACCTTGTTTAATAGCGGGTTGAAGATACATTTTCCTAAAATTTTCTCTATCCGATAAACCTAACTTTTCCTGCAATTCTTCTCTAAAATGACTTCCTTCAAAAACCTGCAATAGCTTTTCAACTTGCGGGGTAACTTGCGGGGTAACTTGCGGGGCGACTTGCTCGGTAACTTGCTCGGTAACTTGGTCGGTAAATAGAATCTCTTCCTCTGCTGGTAAAATAATTTGCAAGAAATTTTCAGAGAATTTGAAATACTCTCTTGAATAATTTTGCAAGATTCTCGGCACGCCAGAGCCCAATTGTTCCACCAATTCCAAATCTTTGTAAATCCGCATCAATTCCTTATTTCTCGGTACAGAAAAACCTTCAAAAAACTCGTCTTGTGAAAATCCTTCGGGAAGTCCGCCATAGGAAGTAATGACCAATCTGTCCCTGAAAACCTCAAATTTTGGAGCAATTTCTTTGGTGTAATCATTATGCACAAAAGCATTGATAACCGCCTCTCGTAAGGCAATCGAGTTCCAAAGTCTTTTTTCTTGCCTTTCTTTGGCTGTTATTTTTGTAATCGTTTTATTTTCAAGGTTTAATTTATCCAAAACTTGCTTGGTGGCTTTTATCAAAGATTCGTATCCGTATTCTTCATTTTCAATTAAATCTACTTGATTTACGCCTGAATACTTCGCCACTTTTACTGAAATATTATTGATGTCATTCAACAAATAAGCTGCATAATTATACTCGTTTTCTTCGGTAAGAAGTTTCAAGTTTTTGGCAAATTGTTCGTTGAGGAGTTTGTCTGTGGATTGGTAATAAATCTGCAACTGCTGAAAGCGTAAATCCTGTTTTGGAGATTTTATTTTTCCGATAGAATTTCGGGTTCGTTTACTGAAAAGTTGTTCAATTTGTCGCGTAGACATTGGCTCTGCGGAGCTCCCTACACGAATGAAAACGCCTTTTTCCGAAAGTCCATATTTCTTTACATAATAAGGTTTTTCATAGCCTCCTGCCACTATGATTTTCAAGATGTTTTTATCTTCTTTCTTTTCTAAAACAATATCAAAAAGCCCCATACAAGAGGGCAAAATATTATGTTTGAATCGGTCTTTTAGTAGAAGTTGTTCCTCATCAGGCTTTTCTACACCAACGATTTTTCCCGTTTTATCAATCCCAATATAGATAACACCACCCTCATTAGAATTAAGAAATGCCACGACTTCTTTTTCTAATTCAGGCGTAACTTTTTGCTTGTATTCTATTCGATTATTTTCGTGCATAGGGTAGGTATTTTATTGGAGAATAAGGCAAATATAATGAAATTTCACTTTGTTTCATAGCCCTCTTTGAAGCGTAGAAACTCACCTGCATCTTTTGGATATTTTTAATTCTTTTATTAACCAAATCTGCATTATACTGCAATTTTCCATAAGATTTTACGCGACTTTCTCCTAAATTAACACTGTGAATAGTGTTTTTCTTTATCAGTCTATAAATAGTCCCTTTTGAAACACCAAACAAAACAACAGCTTCACTTACCGAAATAAACTATCTTAATTGCAGAACTTCGATTTTATCGGTATATTTTTCTAAAACTTTTTTCTCTTTTCTGCAATTCTCATTCTTTCTTTTTTCTGTCTTTACCATTTTTATTTGCACACATACGAGAACAAAATCGAGTTATTATAATTTTCGATTCAAACAATGCTTTTTCATTATTATTTTTTTAGATTGTTATCATTTTCAGGGATAAATTTCAGGCTAATGGAATTCATACAATATCGCATTCCCGTAGGTGCTGGTTCATCGTTAAACACGTGCCCCAGATGCGCATCACAACGATTGCACAGCACTTCTATCCGCTCCATACCGTGAGAAGAATCTCGCCTATAGGACACGCCATTTTTATCCGCCTCGAAGAAACTTGGCCATCCGCAGGTGGAAGCAAATTTCTGTGTACTTTCAAAAAGATGATTGCCACACGCCGCACAGTAATAATGCCCTACCTCATCAAAATCGTTGTACTGCCCTGTAAATGGGCGTTCTGTACCTGCCTGACGAGCAATATGATACAACTCTGGCGAGAGCACCTTTGCCCATACCTCGTCAGAAAGCTGTACTTTAGTAGTATCCGTAGTAGAAAAATATGGATTATTTTTTGCTGATAGATGTTCCATAGTTGCGATATTTGTGGGATAATTGGTTTTTGTACAATTTTGCAAAACCAATACTATTAAAAATAAATAAAATAATTTCATCAACGCCAAATTTACAATTTTATAATCATAATGAGCAATTCTAAACAAAATCAACTCCGTAAACACAAGTGGTTTGCCACGGGACTTTTCTTGCTAATGGCAATTATCTTTATAGGGGCAAGCCTCCTCCAAAAGCAAAGTGATGCCAGCTGGATAGGCTATGTAAAGGCTTTTTCCGAAGCGGCTATGGTAGGTGCTTTGGCAGATTGGTTTGCTGTAACAGCGTTGTTCCATCATCCTCTAGGCTTGAAAATTCCCCATACCAATTTGATTCAAAAGAAGAAAAAAGATATCGGAGATAATCTGGGAAATTTCGTGGTAGAAAATTTTCTATCCCCTCAAAACATTCGTCCCAATATTCTAAAACTAAGAGTAGCACACTATGCTGGCGACTGGCTTTCTAAGCCTCTTAATCAAGAGTTTTTAACAAAAGAAATCTCTACCATTATTACCGATGTGGTTCAGAAATTGGATGATGACAGCGTGGTAAAATTTATCATTTCCAAAACAATTGAAATATCAGAAAGTATCAAAGTGAACGAGATGGTGAGCAATGGACTGAACTATATCCTTGAGCAAGGTGACCATCAGCCCCTCATCACTTCATTGGCTAACCAAGTGAAAAACTATGTTCAGCAAAACCAAACCCTTATCCGAGAGCGGGTAAAAAATGAAAGCCATAGCCTGATTCCTAAATTTGTAGATGATGCCATAGCGGATAAAATCACTAAGGGAATTTACAATTATTTTGATGAAGTAGAACATAATGCCCTGCATTCTATAAGAGATGAAATTTCCCAAAAACTCTATCTTTTTGCTTCGGAGCTCAAAACCAAAGCAGAGTGGAAATCCAAACTCAACACTCTAAAAACAAATCTCTTAAAAGAAGATAAACTTCAGCATTACTCCCAAGACATCTGGCACTCTATCAAATCATCCTTGATAAAAGAATTGAACGATGACACTTCACCCTTGAAAAACTATCTTCAAAAGAGTTTGGCAGACCTGTCCCATAATCTCCGTACAGATGAAGCCCTTCAGTATAAAATAGACCATTGGATAAAGGTAACTTCTTACAAATACATCTTGAAACATCGCCAAAGAGTAGCCATACTCATCAGCGAAACCGTGGAGCAATGGGAAGGAAAACAGCTTTCTGAAAAATTAGAATTGGAAGTTGGCAAAGATTTACAATACATCCGCATCAACGGAACCATCGTAGGTGGCTTGGTAGGACTCGCTATCTACAGTCTTGCCCAATGGTTGATTTAAAATAAAAACATCGGCACCTTACCGATGTTTTTCGTTTATGCAGTTTCCAATATTTTTTTGTTAATTTTTCTTATCAACTCTGGACCTTCATAAATAAAACCTGTGTAAAGCTGCACCAGACTAGCACCTGCATTCAGTTTCTCCATAGCATCTTCCGCTGTATGAATACCACCTACCCCAATGATAGGGAATGCCTTTCCGCTTTTCTCTGAGAGAAATCTAATCACCTCTGTAGAACGCTTGGTAAGCGGTTTCCCCGAAAGTCCACCAGATTCTTTTTGATTCTCGGATTTCAGATTCTCACGGGAAAGCGTGGTATTGGTAGCGATGACACCTGCAATCTGAGTTTCCTTCACGATATCTATAATATCCAGCAACTGCTCATCTGTTAAATCAGGAGCAATTTTCAATAGAATAGGTTTTGGCTTTGGCTTTTCCCGATTCAGTTTTTGCAATTCACCTAAAAGCTTCGTTAAAGGTTCTTTATCCTGAAGTGCTCGTAAATTGGGCGTATTAGGCGAAGAAACATTGACCACAAAATAATCTACATAATCAAAGAGTTTCTCAAAACAGATTTTGTAATCATTCACCGCTTCTTCATTGGGTGTTATTTTATTTTTCCCGATATTCCCTCCTATTAGCACCCCTTTATTTTTCTTCAATCGCTCTACTGCTACATCCACACCGCTATTATTAAACCCCATTCTATTGATAATCCCAGAATCTTCTATCAGACGAAACAGGCGTTTTTTTTCATTTCCAGGTTGAGCCTTCGGCGTGATGGTACCTATCTCCACAAAACCAAAACCTAAATCTGAAAACTGCTGGTATGCCACCGCATCTTTATCCAAGCCTGCAGCTAAGCCTACTGGATTTTTAAACTTCAACCCGAATACTTCTCTTTCCAAGCGAGGGTCTTCTATGGGTTTTCCTAAAAAAAAGGAAGCTAAGGAGCCGAAATTTTTCAGTAAAGAAAAAGTAAGATGATGTGCCTTCTCTGGATCTAATCTGAATAATAAAGGCCTGATAATAGTTTTGTACATAATGGTTTTGTTTTTATATAAAAAGAACTTGCTCAAATTTCGTTCTTCAAAACTAAAAAAATAAATTTAATTTTTCGGAAGATTTGAGCAAGTTCTATTGAGATTATATCAAGGAATTAAGCTTGAGAAGATTCTAAGATTTTCTCAATAATCTTACCTGTAATCATATAAGTAGGCTTCACACCCGTAAGTCCCAGACCACCAGAGGATAAGGTACTTCCTGTTTCCAATGGATTATCCGAAGCGTAGTACGCATACATTACAAATAAATCTGGGGAAATATGATGGCGAATTTTGCTTGCCACTTGTATCGCTTTTTGATAATGAGCTCCTTCCATCTCAAGTCCCACAGCCTTCCAAGAAGTATTCATAAAATAAGAAAGGATATCCTTGTTTTGCAGTGAAGTTCCCAAAACCGTAATCATAGAACCTTCAAAAGCCTTGATTTCATCATCTTGGAAATCATCTAATTTCAAGGCATTTTCAAACACATAATTATCAGCCGTACCTTCAAAGATATGCGAAGTTGGAATCATAATATCGCCTTTTTCTCCTGTAAGAATACCCGCCTTACCCATTATAGAAATGGATTTTACCTTCATTGTATAGACTTCGCCGTTATGCTCGTAAGGTCTTAGTAACTCATCCATAATCTCATACGCCTGTTCTCCGAAAGCATAATCAAATACCAAAATCACATCATCACCCTTATATTGAATCTCTGAGAAAGGAGTGTTTTTTAAGTCCATCTTACTCAAGTCAATAATCTGAACATCGATATTACTACCACTATCGTCTTTGATGTATATTAACCCAGATTTTTCGGAGTAATCCAATACTTTTTCTTGTAGCGTTTTCTTGTTGCTGATTTCTTCGTACAAGGAATAATCTACAGCTTTGGATGCTTTTTTCCCAACAGCATTATTGGCAAAGAGCATATTTTTTACCGAATGCATATTGGCCGAAATGATGTGCAGAGGACGCATATGCAAATTATTAGATGCTAAAACTTCCTTTACTTTGTTCGCCCATTTTTCACCGAATAAATGGTGTCCTACCCTCTCTCTAAGTATCGCTGAAAAGAAAACTTCCCTCTCTTTGAGACCTTGTAAGTCTTCCAAACTATTTTTTCCTAAATGGTAAATAATCTTGAATAACCTATCTGGGTTTTGATCATCACCAAAATTATTATATGCTTCCAAAACCTCATCAAAAGTTCTTCCTAAAAGTGATGAAAGGTGAATCAAAGCCACTTCTTTTTCCTTTCGGCTCATTTTTTTCTCACCTTTTGCTACCTCTTCTATGATACTCCAAGTTCTGGTTGGACGGTAGTTTTCATCTTTGATATAGCCCAATTCCCTAATCTTATCTGCCTCAATGTACAAAAATGTAAGGTGGGTAAGGATATCATAGATTTCGGAACGCCCCAGAAGCACCTCTATATTCATCTGATGTTCATCGATACGATAGCAGTTGCGTCTTCGTTTTTTAGGAACAATCACTTGAAAGTTTCCTTTCTCAAAACCTTCATCGGAAGTTAAATTCACAAAAGCGGTTTCCTCTATCCCTTCGGGAAGACGGTCTAATACATAAAGTAACCCATTAAGCTCTACTTTATTAGGAATACTCATAGAACCGTAAATCTCTGGGGAAATGGTCATTAAAAGTTTTCTAAGGGAATCACCAGAAACGCCGCCTGGCTTGAAAAAACCTCTATAGAATAGGTGTCGCATAGTAACATACAAACGCTCAATGGCTTCTGTAGTCTCGCGTGCTCTAAGATTTGTTGCCATAATTATATATTTTTAATATTTACATTATAATTAAGACGCACAAAGATAGGAAAATTACTCAACTCTCACAAGTTTATTACGATATGATTTCTAACGAAAATTAATCCATCAACCAAAAGCCTTAAATCTTTTTCTAAAAAGCCCGCCTGTATTTTTAAAAAGCAGGCGGGCTTTTATATGAAAGCATTATATCAATTTTAGTTTTCATCAAAATGGCTGATCTAATGGCAAGAATGCTCTCCATCATGGTGCATCTCATCGTGATGAATGATTTGCAAGGCTTCTTCTTTTGGGGAAAGATAGGGAATACCCAAGCCTAAGCCTCTCAAAATAAATAGCCCACCCAATAGTATCATTACAATAGGAATGAATCTAAGAACTTTCAGTCTAAAAGCCTGCGTCATCATAGCCCCAGCAAACACCACCGCAAACATAAAAGGCAAGGTTCCCAATCCGAATAACGCCATAAATACTGCCCCCTGCCATACGCCACCAGCCGCCAATGAAGCCGTAAGGGCAATGTAAACCATACCGCAAGGGAGCAACCCGTTCAGCAGACCTGTGAGGAATCTGGAACGATAATCGCCTTTTTGTAGGAGCTTGCCCAAAGCCATTTTTACCTTCAATAACCAACCTGAAAGAAAGGGTATTCTGGAAGCGAAATCTTTTCCACCAAAAGAAAATACCGCCATAATAATCATCAGCACTCCCACGGCTATGGATAGGTATTTCTGTATGCCCACCATATTAAACCCCTCTCCTACAATGCCCAAAAGACCTCCCAGAATGGCGTAGGTAACCATCCGCCCTAGATTATAAGTGATGTTTTGCAACTGAAAGCCCAGAGCTTGGCTCTTAGTTAACCCCATAGAAAGGGCAATAGGGCCACACATTCCAATGCAATGGAAGCCCGATGCAAAGCCTAAGCCTAATGCGGAGAGTATTAATGCTATTTCCATAAGACATCGTAATCTATTTGGTAAGGTTTATCATTTTCTTTCCAAGTGATTTTCAAAGTATATGAACCTGGGAAAATAATTTTACTTGGGATTGTGATGCTATTATTAGCGTCTAAGGTCAGAGGCTTTTTCACATCCAATTTTGCATCATTGGTTCTGAACAGATGAAAATCTACTATAGATTCATCTATCTTCCTTTCTTTTGGAAAGGTGATGGTAATGCCATTGATATCTTGGTGAAAGCTAGGTTTTTCAGATAAAGCATCTGCATTGTTTTTAGCATTGATAACGCCTTGATAAGCCAGTTCATCTGCATAATAGTTCTCCGATACCATCTCGGCATTTTGCCAGTTTTGTGTGAAGATGAAAATCATTGAAAGGATGAAAATCATAAACAAGCCCATTGCTGCAATGATGCCGTGTGCCCAAGTGAATTTTTTCAGCATAATCTAATCATTCAAAAATATTAAAAGCTAAGCTTAAATGGTCCTTCAAAATAAGTCTCGTAAGAATCCAATAGCGTTCCTTTTTCATCATAAACACCGATGGTAACATTCTGTTTAGAAAGCTTAATTTCAGCTTCTGGGAAGCTTACATTAATGGTGCCTTTGGTTATTTGGTCTTTTTTGATTTTAATTTTATTATTCTCGCTGAGTACTATAGTGCCATTTTTAGGGCTAAGCACCTTGATGGTAACCACTTTATCCTCATTGCTTTTGTTAAGGAAAGTATAGTTGTAGGTATTGCTTATCTTGCCATCTTTCACAAAGAAAGTAGAACCCGCTGGCTTGATGAATTTGGCTTCCATCGTTCCACGGTTGTAAAGCAAAAATCCTAAAAACCCAACCAGAAGAGCTAATACTACGGTATAGGCTTTCATTCTTCCCGTGAATTTAAACGGTCTTTCTTGCTCTATTTCATCTTCTGTAGCATAGCGAATGAGCCCCTTCGGTAAGCCTACTTTTTCCATTACTTCATCACAAGCATCAATACAAGCGGTGCAGTTTACACACTCCAGCTGCTGTCCGTTTCGGATATCAATTCCCGTAGGGCATACCACTACGCACTGGTTACAATCTATACAATCGCCTTTGCCTAAGGCTTTTCTATCTTCCCCTTTTCTCCATTTAGAGCGATTTTCGCCTCGCTTAAAATCATAGTAAACATTGATGGTTTGCTTGTCTATCAGTACCCCTTGTAATCTTCCATAAGGGCAAACTAATGTACATACTTGCTCTCTGAACCACGCAAATACAAAATAGAAAGCACCCGTGAAGAGAATCATCACCATAAAATTGGTAGGATGAGCAAAAGGTCCTTCTTTCATAATTTTGAACACTTCCCCATAGCCTACAATGTACATAAACATAAAGTGGGTGATGATGAGGGAAATCACAATATAAATGCTCCATTTTAGTCCTCTCTTCCAGATTTTTTCACCATTCCAAGGCTGATTGTCTAGCTTGATTTGCTTATTTCTATCGCCTTCTATAGCGTACTCTATCTTTCTAAAAATCATTTCCATAAAGATAGTTTGTGGGCAAATCCACCCGCAGAAAATTCTACCAAACACCACCGTAAATAGAATGATGAATACAATAGAAGTGATGGCGCCTAATGCTAGGATAAAGAAATCTTGAGGATAAAACGGTTGTCCCAAAATGAAAAACTCTCGGTCTAAGACATTAATCAGTAAGAAAGGATTTCCGTTGATTTTCACAAAAGGAAGGGAGAAATACACAATAAGCAAAAAGATACTCACCAATAGGCGATAGTTGGTATATTTTCCTTTTGGTTTTCTTGGATAAACCCATTTTCTCTTCCCTGTTTGGTCCATTGTATTCACAGAGTCACGGAAGGTTTCTGGGTCTAAAACCTGACCTTGTCCGCCTTTCACTTCCTTTTGAGATTTATTTTCAGACATTATTTTAGAATTAATAAAATTGAGTACAAATTTACCTAAATTCTATGAAAGGACTTATCCCCTTAATATGAAAAAAGTCTTATTTAGAATGGATAAAATTAAATGTGACTCAAAAAAAATCCACCCTTAAAAAAGGATGGATTTTTCAATTTAAGCTAATAAACTATTGTTTTTCCCAGTTAGCAACTTCTCCTTGCGGAGCGGCACCCCCTTGAGCTGGGGTAACAGGTTGTTGCTCTTGGTTGATATGATAGATGTACGCTGCCACTTTCTCAATATCATTACCAGTAAGCTGTCCGTTTTTACCGAAAGCCACCATCGTAGGGTTATTAGGAGAACCGTTCCACACTACGTGGAATACACTTTTGAAGAGTGTAGATTCTGGTTGATTAATCCAATTGTTATCTGTAAGGTTTGGACCAATACCACCTTTACCACCATCCATATGACAAGACACACAGTTGGTTTTAAAGATTTCTTCTCCCTCAGCAATGTTATCTGCAGAGTATTTAGCCGTTTCTAAAGTAGCCTGTGGAGCAGTTTTCATATATTCTTCTACGGAAGCAATCTGAGCTTTGTGCTCCTCATCGTACTCCTTAATAGGATTAGCAAAATCCGTAAAGAAAAACGCAACAATATATACCACACAATACGCTACACCGAACCAGAATAATCCTAACCACCATTTCGGAAGCTGGTTGTCTAGCTCCATAATGCCATCAAACCCGTGGTCGATAAGCATATCTTTTTCCTCTTTAGCCGATTGCTTTTTGAAAGCACTTTCCCAAAGGGATTTGAAGTAAGGCTTGTTTTTTAGCTGAAGGTAAGCCGCTTTCTCTTCTTCGGATAAGTTTTTGAACTTTTGATTCTCGATAAGATCTCCAATAGAGCCGTGAATCAAAGCCATAATGCAACTAATCACCACTGTTCCCCAAAAATATGGAGATGCTAAGAATGAAGTGTTCTGTACAAACATATAATATACTACAAAAAGTATCGTAAGGATAACGAGTATATTAACAATGACAGGAGTTCTTTGTTTCATAAGAGTTTAATTTTTAAAATTAAAAGGTTGTTCATCATCGTCCAATGGAGCATTAGCATCATCTTGGTAGTATTTTTTAGGTCTGCTAAAAACATAGAACACCATTCCGATAAAAAATGCCATAAATATCAGCAGAGCCAGGGTCTGAAACAACCCTGTGTATTGCTCGTTTGATAATATATCTCTTAGATTCTGAGGTATCATTTTACTAATGCTTCTGGATGAATATTAATTATTACTTGCTGTTTGTACTTGAGTAGTTTTAATGTCTGTACCCAATCTTTGCAAATAAGCAATTAATGCGATGATTTCTTTTTTCTCCAACTCACCCGCTGGTCTATCAGCATAAGCTTGCTTCAAGTCTGCTGCTTCACTAAAGATTTGTTTTACAATATCTTTAGCTTGGTTGTCTGCCCAAGTATTGGCTGAGTCTATTTCCGCTTTTGTATAAGGAACATCAAATACATCTTTCATTAGTTGCAGCTTATTTACCATCTGTGATCTATCCAAATCATTGGAAATCAACCAAGGGTAACGCGGCATAATAGAACCTGCAGAAGTAGATCTTGGGTTATACATATGCTTGTAATGCCAAGAGCTTGGGTTTTTACCACCTTGTCTGTGCAAGTCTGGTCCAGTTCTCTTAGAACCCCAAAGGAATGGTCTGTCATATACAAACTCTCCTGCTTTAGAGTATTGTCCGTTTTTACCGTTAAATCTTACTACCTCATCACGGAACGGACGAATCATCTGAGAGTGACACGCGTTACATCCTTCGCGGATATATAAGTCTCTACCTTCTAATTCTAGTGGTGAATATGGCTTCACCGCTGCAATTGTTGGTACATTTTCTTTCACAGTAAGTGTAGGGATAATCTGTACCGCTCCACCAATAGCCACTGCTACGAATGAAAGAATAGAGAACAACAACGGCATTCTTTCTAACCAAAGGTGAGTGCCTTCCCCCTCTTTTCTTGCAGAGCTGATGTTTGCCAATGCAGGTGCTTCAGCAGGTACTTCTTTTTGGAATGAACCTTTTCTTACTGTAGCAACAACATTAATACACATTAAAATAGCACCAGCAACATACAATGCTCCTCCCACAAATCTTGCAATAAAGTGAGGAATGATAGCTGTAACGGTATCCAACCAATTTTTCCATACCAAAGTTCCATCAGGATTAAATTGCTTCCACATCAAACCTTGTGTGAAACCAGCTACATATAAAGGAACAGCATAGAAGATAATTCCTAAAGTACCTAACCAGAAATGCCAGTTAGCCAACTTCACAGACCATAACTTGGTTCTCCACATAATTGGAACGAGGAAGTAGATGATACCGAACGCCATAAAGCCATTCCATCCTAAAGCACCAATATGAACGTGCCCAATAACCCAATCGGTAAAGTGTCCAATTTTATTTAAAGTCTTAGTTGCTAAAAGTGGTCCTTCAAAAGTAGCCATACCATAGCACGTAACTGCTACTACGAAGAACTTCAATACAGGATTTTCCCTTACTTTATCCCAAGCCCCTCTTAGGGTCAAGAGACCATTCAACATACCTCCCCAAGATGGAGCGATAAGCATCACAGAGAACCCTGTACCTAAAGCCTGTGTCCAAGCTGGTAGAGCAGTGTAAACCAAGTGGTGAGGCCCTGCCCAGATGTACACGAAAATCAATGACCAGAAGTGGATGATGGACAACTTGTAAGAGAATACAGGTCTATCCGCCGCTTTTGGAAGGAAGTAATACATCAACCCTAATACTGGTGTAGTAAGGAAGAATGCCACCGCGTTGTGACCATACCACCATTGTACCAAAGCATCTTTCACACCTGCATAAGCAGAGTAAGATTTCCACATGGTTAATGGCACAGCCAAGTTGTTGAAAATGTGAAGCATCGCTACAGCAATCCAAGTTCCTATATAGAACCAAATCGCTACATACAAGTGACGCACCCTTCTTTTGGCAATAGTACCAAAAAGGTTAACCCCAAATAGCACCCAAGATACGGTGATTAAGATGTCAATAGGCCACTCGTGCTCTGCGTATTCTTTAGAGGTATTGATACCCATAAAGAATGTTATCACCACGGCAACAATCATAATTTGCCAAGTCCAGAAGTGAAGCCAAGAAACAGTATCGCTAAACATTCTGGCTTTGAGCAATCTCTGCATAGAGTAGTAAGCCCCAGCAAAAACACTGTTGCCCACGAATGCAAAAATCACTGCACTGGTGTGAAGCATTCTGATTCTACCGAACCCGAAAGCCCCTTGTGAATTGATTAATCCCTGAATATTACCTGCAGCCAAACTCTTAATGGTAGAGTCATCGGTTCCCAAGAAGAACTCAGGCAATTCGGGATAGAATAGCATCAAAGCAGCAGTAAGTCCAAGCAAAAACCCTACTACCCCAAATACGATGGTAGCGTAGAGGAATGCTCGCACAATACTGTTGTCATAACTAAACTTTTGTGTTTCCATACGATATAATTAATTACTTTTTTTCTTCTTTTTGATTTTCTGATTTTTCTTCATCATTTGTTATCTCATCATCAAATAAAATCCGCACCGCTGGGGATTCATCATCTTCAAACTGCCCTTTCTTGGCATTGATAATGAAGATTATCAAGAAAATAACGGCTAATGATACACTACAAATTATCATCAAATACAGTATATCCATAGCATTGCAAAATTAAAATTTTAAATCCCCCAAATTTAGAGAAAAAATATGATATTCCTCACTTATAGTTAAAGAAATGTTAATTTAAAACTTTTCTAAATAACCAACATTGGTTTTATGTATTGATTTTGAAATATTTAATGCTTCTGATCCAAGTAGCGATTGATGTAAATGCAACCACGGTAATGGAACTGATAGGCATCAATATCGCAGCAAATAGTGGTGACATCAGACCTAAAACCGCTACACTTATCCCTATGATATTGTACATAAAACTGATGAGGAAGGTAAGCTTTACTATTGCCATTGCATCTTGGCAAAGGTGAAGGTATTTATCCAATTCTACCAATTTCTCCCCGTTCATAATTACATCAGAAGACGGCGTAAAGGCGTTGGTATCATCAGCTATCGCTATTCCCACATTGCTTTGCTTCAAGGCTCCAGCGTCATTCAATCCATCGCCCAGCATTACCACTTTGCAGCCAGCATCTTGTAATGTTTTTATATAGCTCAATTTGCTTTCAGGGGCTTGGTTGAATGCCATTCCATCAAAACGAGGGATTAGCTTTTCAAGTTGTTCTTTTTCAGAAGCGTTGTCTCCGCTCAGAATGTGGATTTTATACGCTTTAAGTTTTTGAAAAAGAGAAGAAAGATTCTTGCGGTATTCGTTTTTGAAGATGAATTTTCCTAAAAACTCCTCATCTCTGCTGATGTAAACAGCGGTTTCTAAATTTTTGGAAATCTGTTGATTAAAACTTGCTGAACCAATCTTATAGCGGTGTCCACGCACCATAGCAGTATAACCTTTTCCGGGAGTATCTTCAAAGTTTTCCACTGGGAAATAATCATCTTCCACCGTGACAAATTCGTAAAGTGATTTAGACAAAGGATGGTTAGAATTTTTCAATAACGATTTGAGGTTCCTTAAATCAAATTCCTGAATTTCAGTTCCTTCGTACTGAATGTTGGATTTTTTAGCGTGGGTAATGGTGCCTGTTTTATCAAATACCAGCGTATCCGTTTTAGCAAGTTTTTCTATGGTTAGCGTGTCTTTTACATAGAATTTATTTCGTCCTAAAATCCTCATAATGTGCCCCAAAGTGAATGGTGCGGATAGTGCCAATGCACAAGGGCAAGCAATAATTAGAATGGCAGAAACCACCTGAAACATCTTTTCAAAATCTACGGTACTCCAATAGATTCCCGCAGTAATGGTGATGCTCAAAATAACGAGTGTGAAATACTTACTAATAGTGTTAGTGAGTGTATCCAAGCCAGTCTCTTGCTTTTTGAAGGCTTCTTTATTCCAAAGCTGAGTCAGATAGCTTTGGTCAACATTTTTTATCACTTCCAATTCTAGAATAGAGCCAATCTGCTTCCCTCCCGCAAAGATTTTATCTCCAGGATTTTTAGTAATGGTAACACTTTCCCCCGTGATGAAGCTATTATCAATATTTCCATTGCCACTAATGAGCACCACATCCACAGGGATAATTTCTTGGTTTCTCACCATAATTCTATCGCCCACTTTAAGCTCGGAAAGCAAAATATTTTCCTGCTTACCTTCGCTATCTAGCTTGGTTACCGCAATGGGATAGAATGATTTGTAATCTCTATCATAAGAAAGGGCGTTGTAGGTTCTTTTCTGGAATGTTTTCCCTAGAAGCATAAAGAACAGTAAGCCACAAAGTGTATCAAAATACCCCGGACCATAGTCGGTAAGCACTTCATAGATGCTCCTACCATATAATACCAGAATCCCTAAGACAATAGGAACATCAATGTTTACAATCTTGTTCCGAAGCCCATAAAGTGCAGATTTAAAATAATCTGATGCCGAATAAAACACCACTGGTGTCGCCAGCAAGAACATAATGAAGCGGAATAGATGCTTGTATTTTTCCATCCAAAAATCGGTGGCACCAAAGATTTCCATTGCGTATTCTGGATAGCTGAAAAACATTCCGTTGCCAAAAGCAAAGCCTGCTACCGCCAGCTTGATAAGAAGGGACTTGTCCAGCTGATGCTCTACTTTGTCTGCCGTTTCTAGGCTAATCACGGGTTTGTAGCCGAGATGGGTGAGGAATTTTGCCAATTCGCTCAATTTCAATTCATTGTGATTGAATGAAATCTGCAGTGTTTTCTTGGTAAAATGCACTTGAGAAAACTTAATATGAGGATTCAAGGTATTCAGACTTTCTAAAAGCCAGATACAAGAAGAGCAATGGATGACAGGGATTTTAAAGGTTACCAGCGTGGTATTTCCTTCTGAAAAATCAGTCACTCTATCAAAAATTTCAGGAGTGTCTAGGTAGTCAAATTGCGTAGAGTTTTCATCGGGTCTAATGCCAGAATTTTTATTGAGCTCATAGAAATTACCCAAGTTATTAAGGTTTAAAATCTCATAAACAGACTTGCAACCATTGCAGCAAAATGCCTTGGAATCAAAGTTTATTCTTTCTTTATCAATGGGTTGGCCACAGTGAAAACAATTATCGGACACGATTCTCAAATATTTTAGCTCACAAAATTATAACAAAATCTTTGGTTGGTAGAAAGAAAAAACTCTATTTTTGCTGACAAATATCATAGGCTATGTCAGTAGAAAAGCAAGAATTGATTGAAAAGAACCTATTGAGTGTTTTTAATGAGGATTTTTTTCAAGATTATCTAACGGAAGAAGATTTTAAGAAGTTTAAAGAAGTTCAGAAAGATGTGGATGTGAAAAAAGGAACACTTCTTTTTGGAGAAAATGAAAATGCCCAAGGGGTTTACTTTATATCCAAAGGCTTGGTAAAGCTTTCTAAAAGTGGTGTGTACGGAAAAGACCAAATCTTGAGATTTATCAAAGAGGGAGATTTGGTAGGCTATCGCTCACTCCTTATCAGTGAAGATTTTAAAGCTAAAGCAGAGGCAATGTCTGATGTGGAGGCAGCTTTCATTCCTGGGGATTTCTTTATTCATTTATTAGAAACTTACCCAAAACTGTCTTTTGCAATGCTGCAAAAATTCGCCTATGAGCTAGGAGAATCTTCTAATACCATTACTTTCCTTGCACAGAAAACAGTAAGAGAAAGATTAGCAGAAGTATTATTACTTTTAGAATTAAAATTGGGCACAGACCCAGAAGGTTTTATCAAGATTTCTTTAACCAGAGAAGAGATTGCTAATCTTATTGGTACCGCTACAGAAAGTGCCATCCGTTTGATTTCTGAATTTAAGTCCGATGGATTAATCAAAGCTGAAGGACGAAATATCAAAATCTTGAGCCACGAGCGATTGAAAAAATTAGCCCACGTAGTGGAATTGTAATTTTTTTTTAATTCAAATAATCAAAATGTCCATTCATACTGAAATCAAAAAAGTAACCACCGAAACGCTTCGCAAAATGAAGCAAAAAGGTGAAAAAATCACAATGCTCACCGCTTATGATTTTACCACCGCTAAGATGGTAGATGCGGGTGGTGTGGATACTATCTTGGTGGGGGATTCTGCGGCTAATGTAATGGCAGGCTATAGTACTACGCTACCCATCACTTTAGACCAAATGATTTACCACGCACAATCTGTAGTGAGAGGGGTACAAAGAGCTTTGGTAATTGTGGATTTACCTTTTGGCACCTACCAAAGTAATCCTGAAAAAGCATTGGAATCTGCCATTAGAATTATGAAAGAGACCGATGCTAATGCGATAAAACTAGAGGGAGGTGCCGAAGCAGCAGATGCCATCAAGAAGATTGTAGATGCAGGCATCCCTGTAATGGGGCATTTAGGACTCACGCCGCAGAGTATCAATCAGTTTGGAGGATATGGCTTGAGAGCAAAAGAAGAAGCTGAAGCAGAGAAATTGATTGCTGATGCTTTACTTTTGCAAGCTATGGGATGTTTTGGCGTGGTGTTAGAAAAAATTCCAGCAGCACTGGCTCAGCGTGTAACGGCACAATTGGCTATTCCCACCATTGGGATAGGGGCGGGCGTTCATTGTGACGGGCAAGTTTTAGTGTACCACGATATGGTAGGAATGAACGAAGGATTTGCTCCGAAGTTCCTTAGAAAATACCTCAACTTGTACACTGAAATTACAGGCGCTGTATCTACCTATGTGAAAGATGTGAAAGAACAAAACTTCCCTAGCGTAAGTGAAAGTTACTGATGTTTTTTCAACTTTATAAATGATAAAAGGCTACCTGAAAGTGGGGGGTAGCCTTTTTTATTCTAAATTACAGATTAACTTCGTTCAGGCTAACAACGGATTCAAAACTTATTGCTTGCCGTTTAAAGCCTATTGTACATCTATGCTTATTCTACCTCATCTGCTATTGCACTAGCTTCTCCCATAGGAATTTGCTCATAAGGCTTGAAACGCTGAGCATTAGCATCGTATAAAATAGCAGTACTGCCACCTTCATCAATGATTAGAACGCCTTCTCTAGGTGCTTTTACAAAAGCAGAAGAATTCATATAGATAGAAGCACCTTTAGAAAAGCTTTTTACTTTTAACTTGTTATAATAGTTTTCTGCAAATGCTAAATAGGCTTTTTTTGTGGCTTTGTTTACGGAAATAATGATAAGCCTAGAGTTTTGATTTTCATTGTCATCCAAGATTATAGCATAGTCTTTTATACCATCTCCATCAAAGTCTCCAGATGCCAAAGTGGATTTTGCCCTTTCTGCATTTTGGGTGATATTATAAGTGCTCTGATTGAAATAACGCCCATCCTGAGCCAATAGCTCTTTCTTAATGTTAGAAGGCAACGTATTGTATGGAGGCAGAGAAAACTTGTTTTTGAAATCTGAAAAACTATAATCTTCAATAACCATATCTTTATTCAAGATGATTTTCTGTGCATTAGGGTTGCTATCAGGATTTTCTAAAAATACCGTAGGGTCTTCTTTATTATAATCTTCGTAGTGAACGTACACTTTGTCCCCAAACTTAAGTGCCTGTCCGCTTGGTAAGCTGATACTGGAGGAAATAATTCTATATTCGGAGTAAGAAGACTCATCATATTCCCCTTCTTCATTAGGAATTCGGGCAGAGTCTTGTTTAGCTAATTTTGCTGAGTCTTGTTTTACGACAGCTGAGTCTGAAATAGCTTTGTTGGGGTTTGCATCTTTGTTTTTATCAGATAGTAGGAAATAGCCTCCAGCACCGCATACTGCTACCAAAAATACGCCGATGCCAATGTATAAACTCTTTTTAGAAATCTTGATTTCTTCTGAGCTTTTTTGAGGTTCAAAGTTTTGATTGTTTTCCATATATTGTATTTTTAACCTCACAAAAGTAATAAATTAAGATTTAATAGTTGAAAGAAATACTCTTTTTTTTGTTTAGAGAAGATTTGATATCAGTCAATTTCTAAAATAAAATTATTTAGAACTATTTTAAACTAAAATAAAAACGCCACATTGTTCCACTGAAACGCTCTACATTTTGTAAATTTACACAATAAAATTTTTTGGAACAATGGAATTTCATTATCAAGAGCCTTATCCTATTTTAAAGGATGATACAAAATACAAAAAACTCACATCAGACTATGTAAAAGTAGAAAAAGTAGGAGATAGAGAAATCCTAACGGTGGATCCGAAGGGATTAGAACTACTTGCAGAGCACGCCTTGGCAGATGTTTCATTTATGCTGCGTTCCTCACATTTGGAAAAACTTCAAAAGATTCTCAATGACCCAGAAGCTACGGATAACGATAGATTTGTAGCATACAATCTTTTGGAAAACGCCGCAGTAGCGGTGGCAGGAGCGTTGCCAAGCTGCCAAGATACAGGAACGGCTATTTGTGTTGCTAAGAAAGGCGAAAATGTCTATACGGGAGTGAATGATGCGGAGTGGATTTCCAAAGGTATTTATAACACCTATCAAAACAGAAACTTAAGATATTCTCAGGTAGTGCCTCTTACAATGTTTGATGAGAAAAACTCAGCTACCAACCTTCCTGCCCAGATAGACATCTATGCAGAGCAAGGTAACGAATACAAATTTTTATTCTTAGCCAAAGGTGGAGGCTCCGCTAATAAGACTTTTCTATACCAAAAAACCAAATCTCTTTTAAATGAAAAATCATTGGAAGAATTTGTGCGTAAAACCATTTTAGACTTGGGTACCGCTGCTTGTCCGCCTTATCACTTGGCATTTGTTATTGGAGGAACTTCAGCTGAAGCTAATCTTGCTGCAGTGAAAAAAGCCAGTGCGGGGTATTATGACCATCTACCTACCGAAGGTAACGCAGGAGGGCAGGCATTCAGAGATTTGGAATGGGAAAAACGCATCCAAGAAATCTGCCAAGAATCCTCTATCGGAGCACAGTTTGGAGGTAAATATTTAACGCACGATGTTCGCGTTATTCGTTTGCCGCGTCACGCAGCGAGTTGCCCTGTAGGAATGGGGGTTTCCTGCTCTGCAGATAGAAATATCAAGGCTAAGATTAATAAAAACGGTATTTTCTTAGAGCAATTGGAAGAGAATCCAAGCAGATTTTTACCAGATACACCACCACATTTGGAGCAAGCGGTGGAAGTGAACCTTAACCGTCCAATGCCAGAGATTTTAGCAGAACTTTCCAAGTATCCTATCAAAACAAGATTGAAGCTAAATGGAACTTTGATTGTAGCCAGAGACATAGCCCACGCAAAAATTAAAGAAATCATTGATAGTGGAAAGCCAATGCCAGAATATTTTAAAAACCACCCTATCTATTACGCAGGGCCGGCAAAAACCCCAGAAGGGATGCCATCTGGAAGCTTTGGACCTACCACGGCAGGAAGAATGGATGTGTATGTAGATGAATTCCAAAGCCACGGCGGAAGTATGATTATGCTAGCAAAAGGAAACCGAAGCAAAGAGGTGACCGATGCTTGTGCCAAATACGGAGGTTTCTATCTAGGCTCTATTGGTGGACCTGCTGCCATCTTGGCAAAGGAAAACATTAAATCGGTAGAAGTGGTAGATTTTGAGGAGCTCGGTATGGAAGCCGTAAGAAAAATAGAAGTGGTTAATTTCCCTGCATTCATCATTACAGATGATAAAGGAAACGACTTCTTTGCGAGCATTGCTCACTAATTTATTTAGCAATGTAATAGAGTTAAAAATCACAATGTCAGCATTTTGGCATTGTGATTTTTTTTCTTATTTTGGTCAGAAAGAAAATATATGAAAACATTAGCAACAACACTATTCTTATGTTTAGGGTTTATTACCAATGCCCAATACCATCGTTTCGTTTATGAATATGAGTTTACCACAGATTCTACGCAAACGGATAAGACGACTAAAACCCTTACGAATCTGGATGTTCACAAAAATCATTCTGTATTTTATAGCCAAGACGCTTATCAAAGAGATTCTCTGGCAGCGGAATCGGTCATTAAACAAAGGAAAATCAGTCCAGGCAGTATCAGTATTCCCTTTAAAAAAGTGAAATTTCCAGAGGTTGTTACCAAGCAGTACCCTAATTATAACACCCAATGGCAAACGGTGATAGAATCAGAAGCATTACTGGTAGAAGAACCACAAAAATTCAGCTGGAAATTGCATCCAGAAACAGAAGTAATAGAAGGATACAAATGCCAAAAAGCCACAATGAACCATCAAGGAAAAGAATGGACAGCGTGGTTTACCAATGAAATTCCTCTGCCTGAAGGTCCCTATAAATTTTCTGGATTATCAGGGTTAATTGTAAAAATGCACGATGCCCAAAATACACATCGTTTTACTTTGAAGGGAAATGAGAAATTAGATGATAAAAGCCTGCCTTGGGAAAAACTTTTAAAGCTGAAAGAGGAAGCGAGAAATTTTATAAAACCTCTAAAAATCAACAGACAGCAATTTAAGAAGCTTTATAAAGAATATGTTAACGACCCTGTAAAGCAACTGAAACAAGAATTGGCAATGCCCAACTATTCTATGACCTTGAAAGTAGATGAAAAAACCATCACCGATAATAATGAAATTATCCGTTATTATGAAAAAACAGAGCGAGAAAAACTAGCAAAGTTTAATAATCCATTAGAACCGAATCTCTATAAGTGTAGATTCAAGCCCCCAACGCGAAAATTTACCCGTCAAATATAGGAATAAATAGGGAAATTGGAGATTTATACCCTAATTTTTTACGAGGTCGGGTATTTAGACGCTTGGTGACTTCTGCAATGTATTGAAAATCAAAATCTTTGATGTTACTTTTCTTTGGGATATATTGACGAATCAATTTATTTGTATATTCATTTAGACCTCTTTGCCAAGAACTATATGGGTCAGCAAAGAAAAATTTTGTATGAAGCTTTGCCGAAATTGCTTCGTGGTTCATAAATTCCCTCCCGTTATCAGAGGTAATTGTGTGAACGTATTTCTTATAAGGAGCCAGCATATTAACAACTGCTTTCTCTACCGTCTTGGCTTTTTTATCTTTCAATTTCTGAATTAAACAAAATGATGATTTCCGTTCTACCATTGTAAGGGCGAAACTTTTATGATTTTCCCCCTCTATCAAATCGATTTCCCAGTCGCCAAATCGTCCTCGTTCGTTCACAATATCGGGTCTTTCGTGAATCGAAACCCTGTTTTTAATTATCCCCCTCTTTTTGTATTTTGACAACCTTTTACGCCTTGACTTCACTTGGGTACGCAATCTAGTGTACAACGTTCCGCCATTTTTAGCATCACTATAGATAAACTGATAAATTGTCTCAAC
The DNA here is from genome assembly GCF_042427575.1 of Bergeyella porcorum. NCBI lineage: Bacteria > Pseudomonadati > Bacteroidota > Flavobacteriia > Flavobacteriales > Weeksellaceae > Bergeyella > Bergeyella porcorum. The sequence continues at coordinate 146 of NZ_JBHMFD010000005.1, read as the reverse complement.
GCTTACCATTGGTATGTCATTTTGTCTACAATACCCGTTTATCTGCTCGGGTGACCAATCCAGCAATATTTTTTCTTTGATGATTTTTTTCATATCATCGGTAAAGGTATTACGCCTATTCTTGTCGCGTATTCGGTCATCGGCAT
>NZ_JBHMFD010000004.1:0-52252 GCF_042427575.1 Bergeyella porcorum | reverse complement strand
TTACAGCATTCGGGGCAATAGTAGTCGCATTGCTATTGGCTGCAGCTGTTACATCTCCTGTCAATGCAGCCCTTTGGAAGCTGTTTCCACTTAATGCAACCGAAGTTGAACCTGTGTAAGTGGTATTCGTATCAGTATCCGCTGCGGGTGCCCAAGTGTTCGTTGTTGCGTTATATTTCAACACTTGTCCATCGGTGGCTCCCATTTGGTTGAGATCGGCAGCTACTATAGACTTGTCTACAATCTTAGAAGAGTCCACTGAGTTTGCTGCTAAATCTGCCAACGCTACCTGTCCATCGGCTATCTTCGCTGAGGTTACGGCATTCGGGGCAATAGTAGTCGCATTGCTATTGGCGGCAGCTGTTACATCACCTGTTAATGCAGCTCTTTGGAAGCTGTTTCCACTTAATGCAACCGAAGTTGAACCTGTGTAAGTGGTATTCGTATCGGTATCCGCTGCGGGTGCCCAAGTGTTCGTTGTTGCGTTATATTTCAACACTTGTCCATCGGTGGCTCCCATTTGGTTGAGATCGGCAGCTACTATAGACTTGTCTACAATCTTAGAAGAGTCCACTGAGTTTGCTGCTAAATCTGCCAACGCTACCTGTCCATCGGCTATCTTCGCTGAGGTTACGGCATTTGGGGCAATGGTGGTCGCATTGCTATTGGCTGCAGCTGTTACATCACCCGTTAATGCAGCTCTTTGGAAGCTGTTTCCACTTAATGCAACAGAGGTAGAACCTGTGTATTGCGTTGCATTGGCTCCTATGGCTACCTTCACCCACTCTACACCGTTGTAGTAATAGTAACCTTTCTCTGTAATCTTCGCTACTTTAGCATTGGTGCCTGCATAGGAAGCAATGGTGCTAGAGGCATCATCGGTTACATAGACTAGAGTCCCCTCTACAAGCAAAGCGTCTTCTATATTCGCTACTCTGGTCTTGGAGAGTTTGGGGATAAGGATACCCTCATTGGTAGTCGCTGTTTCTTGTCTGTTGTCATCATTCGGACGAATGTCTATGGTCGCCTGTGGCGTCATTATGTTAATCCCTACTTTGCCCAAATAGCCTTTGTCTGTCTGGGCACTAGCAAAGCCTGCTGCTAGCAGTCCCGCTAAAACAAACTGTTTTTTCATTTGCGTTTACTATTTAATTTGTTACATGTTATTGTTATTAAGTTCCTTATCTACAACAGAAAAACTCAGAGCAAGTCCGAAGACTTCGGACTTGCTCTGAGTTTTATTTTAAAAATACCCCATACTAATACCCCAGCATTAGAAAGGTCTTTTATCCATAACTTATGTGTGTGTGTGTGTGTGTTTACACAATTATCTGAAACCACCAAATAATTGGGGTAGTTTTTTTCAGAAATTTGTAATGTGTGGATACTGTGCAACATAGAATGCGGCAAAGATAAAAAGTTTTTTGTAATAGGCAAATTAAATTTTAGTTTTTAGCCCCGGCAGATTCAACCCCCAAGTGCAATTTTTAGATTACAAATTTATAGAATAAACTTTTAGGCTCCTCAAAATCTAATGTTAATACTCACTTTTTATTGTTTTTAATTCAAGGAGTTCGTGATGTTCTTCGCAGTTCTAGGTCTACGGTTAATTTTATGTTGTATTTCTTTTATTGTTTCCTTGCTAACTTTCTCAAAATAAGTACCTTTCAGAATATATTGCCGAATAAGTCCATTGGTATTTTCATTCAAGCCTCGCTCCCAGGAGCAATAAGGATGTGCAAAATAAAAATCACACTCTAATTTTTTACTAATATACTGATGTTCATAAAACTCCAATCCATTATCGCTTGTAATGGTTTTTACAAAATCTTTATAAGCAAGCAAAGCCTCTACCATTGCTTGGGCTAAATTTTTGGCATTTTTACTACTTAACTTCCTCATTATTAAAAATTTTGTCTTTCTTTCTACGATGGTCAAAATCGCTGCTTTATGTTCTGCCCCGACGATTAAATCTACTTCAAAATGTCCAAATTCTTCATTCCTTAAAACAATCTCTGGACGCAAATCAATGCTTTTTTTATTTTTAATCACCTCGTGTTTGCCTGATACAGGGCGTTTTCTATGCTTGAGTTGATGGCGAAGATTTTGGTACAAATTTCTCTCCCCAATTGCTCGGCAATAAATTTTTGAGATTTATTGCATTTCAGATAAGCTTTTATTTCATACCTTTGCTCCAAAGTTAAATGTTTGTATTTCATTGTTTTTTGTTATTATTAAACTAAGTCTTCAAGAGAGAAAATATATCCCAAAAATTGCATTTACTAATGGAATTTAAGAGATACCTCGTTCTAATCTAAAAAAGCAACCTTTGTGGGGTTGCCTATAATGGTTATTGCTTGTTGCTACGGAATAGTTTAATGATTATCACATTTTCTTCATCAAGAATATCATAATACAAAGCAAATTTACTATTGAAGAAATGTCTTTGATACAACTTAACTTTCTTGATAAACCTTGCCAAGAAGTAAGGGTTTTCTGAGATGGATTTTTCTACTAATTCTACTTGTTCAAGAATTTTGAGGGCATAGTTGGGGCTTTTGTTACGCTCTGTCCAATAGTCCAATGTATTCTCCAAAAGCCTTGATGCTTCTTCTGTCCATCTAACCTCCATATTTGTTTCTTAGTTTTTGGAACAAATCTTTACTACTTATGGTCTTGCTTTCTTTGGCTTCTTGGTGGGAGATTTCTATACTTTCCAACTCTTCTTCGGAAAAATGAACATCCTCCTCTATATCTTGGTATTTCTCTGCAATGCTCAATAAATCTTTATACTCATTGATAGGGATAACCACAGATAGAGGCTTCCCATTATGGTCTGTGATAAACTGGTGTTGTAATTGCGTAGCCATTTTACTCATATTTTTTACAAAGGTAAATATTTTAAGAGAAAAGCAACCTTTATGGGGTTGCTTTTTATTTGTTATTTAGAATTCAATAATTCTTGAATATCTTGATATGCCGAATAGCAGAAAGTAGGTGCAGAAGGATGTGCTACTGCAATGATAGGAACTTCTCTACCATTTACTGAATAATAATAAATCCCCTTACCTCTATTTACGGAAGAAGGCTCCCCAAATCTACCTGTGGAAGGCATATTTCCCCACAGTCTCCAACTCCAAGCAATAATAACATCAGGTTGATATTTTTCTATAACTTCGTAAAATGCTTGTTCGCTCTGCTCAAATTCCTCTTGAGTAGGAGATGTTCTCACCGCTGTAATAGGAAACTGCACATAATTGTAAAACGCCACTGATTGCCAGAACTCTACCAAATCTACTTTATCCTCTTCCCAATTGTAAAATTCTTTAGCAAATTTGGTAAAAGAGTTCATCCAAGGACTATGCTCTCTCTCTCCTTTTTGATAAGAAATATAGGCGTTAATCACATCATCTGTAAAATCTAGATATTCCCCATTTTTCAAATCTTCGTAGGTGTTTTCGTAGATTTCTTCACCCCAATAGTGGCTCTCGCCCAAAATAAGAATTTTCTTACCATTGATACCCTTTTCGTAATTAGCTCCTACAAAAGGAGCAAAATTTACATTGTTAAATTGACTCATTGTTTTTTTATTGATTTTTTGTTTCGTTAATAATTTCTTGTATGGTTTTGCCCTTTATCTTAGCTTTATGATAAAACTCTATAATAGAAATAGATAGCTCTTGTAGTGTTTTTTCTGAAATATCTTTTCCATTTCTCAAATCATTATAGTCAAATTTCAAGGTTTCATATCCTACAAACCAATCTTTGGAATGCCCTCTCTGTGCGTACCTATAATCTGTATATTCTCTATGACTGAAATCAGACCAGAAAGTAATATAAGTAGTACCACTATTTCCTGTATCACCAAATCTTAGCCACATTCCTACCTCTTCTGTTCCTATCCTCCACCAAAGAATACCCTCCTCATCTACAAATTCCTTTTGAGCCAAAAAAGTCAATTTATCTGATACTTCGGAGCTAATATTATGTTTTCTTACCAAATCACTTAGCTTTTGGATATTTTTCTGTCTATTGAAAAACGGCATCACTTTGCTTTCCAATGAAGCTATCTGCTGCCTCACTTCTGCATTAAGTTCTCCTCCCAAACCAATTTCCTTTGCCAAAACATTGATAATATTAAACACATTTTCATCTATTTTCTCAGGCATATCTTCTTTATCAATACTATCTGCAATAACATTAAGGTAGCCCAATATTTCTTTGGTGGTATTAGGCTTCGTATAAGGAATAATATCCTTGCTCACTCGCCCAATAATCTCCACTATCTCATCCATAGAAATACTCTTTTTCTTCCAAATTCCCCAAAGATTGTTCATAAAATCATTGAAAATCTCTGATTTCTTCTCAAAAACTTTCATATTCTGCTCTTTCATTTCCTCCGTAGCCGTTTGCCCTTGCAGTAAAAGTACCGTAATAATCGCCGTTAAAATACCGCCAATAGTAGAATTATTGATTTCTTCCACCAATTTTGGAAGTTCATTCTGGTAAATCATTCCAAAGATGAAAATACTTAAAGATATTGCTAAAAGTGTAAGCAGAACAACAAATAACCTACTTGATAATATATTTTTTCCTTCCATTTTATCTTGCTTGTTTTGAGTTAATTTTCTTGCCGTTTTTATCGTAAGTTTCTAAATAATTACCGTTTTTCATTACAATAGTTTCCCCTGAAAAACTAATAAAATCTCCTTTCATTGCCACACAATTCACACTCTTATACTTCCTTCCCATATCATCATAAAACTCATAAGAACTCCCTCTTTTAGTCACAAAAAACACACTGCCAAATCCCATCAACTCTCCTATTGTATTAGAATGAATGGATTTAGATTTTTTACCCGAGGCATCGTATAATTCATAATACTGCCCATTTTTTACCACATTTGAAATTGCCATAATATTATTATTTTTTAATGATTTTATCTATTGCTTTTTTAGTCAATTTATATTCTTCGTTGAAATATGGAATTACAGAAATCTTTTTATGATACCTCACATTTTCAATACTTTCCTCATCGTGAACTATTTTGGTTATCCAGCCTTTTTGCTCAAGTCCTTCTATAGCTTTGTAATATCTTAATGCTTCTATTTTAGGAAATCTTAATTTTTCTACAACATCAGGGAATAGTATATTATCACTTTCTTCTACTTGTAATGCAAAAATTGCTGTAAGAAAAAACGCTTCCATTTCTGTAATTTCTAACTCTACTGAAATAACTTCTAGGTCGTTCTTAAATCTTGCTAACCTCCTTTCAATGTTCAATTTATCATCAGAATAAAATTCTTCATTCCAATAACTAATTTCTGAGAATGCTTTTAGTAAATCCATTTCTTATAAATTTTTATTTTTCTGCAAATCTAAATCTCAACTACGCCAAAATATGTCCTTTAAAGTTTTTTTTACTTTAATGATAAAGACTACACTTTTTCCTCCTCGCTACTACGCCCCAGCCATCTTTTTACCTCGCCCTGCATCCTCCGTTGGTGGCTAAAGCCACCTCCCAACCTCGAAAATCGTGCTTCGGAGGTGGGTAAAGTGTGCTCCGTTGGTGGCTTCATCGTGGTCTGGCGGTCGATTTTTGTACTTCCAACCACACTTTGCCCACCTCCGAACCTCGCTCAGCGTAGTCGCAAGGCTATTTTTCGCCCTCCGATGCCTGATTTTCACCATTCGGAGCTTGTTTCTTGTTAGATTTTACAAAAAACTGCTTCAGCTCTCGGTATTTTTCCTCAAAACCAACCGATTTAGTCCCTGCTTTATAAGTTGCAAAGGCATAATCTGCCAAAGCATCTTGGTAATTATCATAATCACCCAAAATTTTATGATTTTTGAGTTTCAGTTGCAGGTCATCAAGGCGAGACATCACCGTTTCGTAGAAATTACGGTCTTCATAATCCTTAAAAAACTCTGCCCAATCCACATCTGGTGAGCGTAACCCCTCTCTACTTTTTGCAAAATCATAAACTTTATTCACAAAAAGCTTGTTCTGCTCATTTACCCTGCCGTATTTGTTGCGGTCTTCTGGAGTTAGGTTGATGGATAGGCTCTGCATAGCCGTTTCTAATTGTGCCAAAGCATCGCTGATTGCCTTGATTTGTTCATCACTTAGATGACTGTTGTTTAGATTACTAATGCTCATTTTTTATAAAATTAAAAGTTAATTTGACATTTGAAGTTTAAGATTTCCCCTCTCTACAAAAGGAGAGCCTCGCAGAGACGAGGGGGATAAACATAAAAAATCCACTCCGAAGACTTTTCATCTCCGAAATGGATTTTTTCATTATTCTATAAAAGAAATTTAACCTAAATTTTACGCTGAACGCTGAACGCTGAACGCTGAACGCTGAACGCTGAACGCTGAACGCTTTCGCATCTCAAAGATACGGAAAATCAAAGATTTATGCAAATTTATAAAAGGCAAAAGCATTATTTTATCAAAAAAAAGTGATGCGATAAAGATAATAAAATTTTCATTACAGAGGTGTTTTTCAATCTCTCAAATTTACCTCCTCGTTCTTTTTTGTGTCTTAGGTTGTTTTTTCTTTTGCTCTTCTTCTAGTGCTTTTTGGGCTTTTTCGTAGAGTGTATCGTCTGAGGTATAGACCGTGGCTGGGTAATTAGGCGTTTCTTCAAAGATGTCTTGCCATTTTCTAGGTCTGTCTTTGGTGTTCCAATTAAAATCTGGGAAAAACCTTTGGGCTTTGGAGATTTTAGACATTGGATATGTCTGAGATTTAGCCCCAATATTACAAGAGATGATATGGGCTCTTCTGTCTACAAACTCGGCCTCTATGGTGCCACAGGTGGAAAGCACTACGCCAAACCGTTCCAATTCTTTGGTTTTAGCATCCTCCGAATCGGCATAGGTAATTGCCTGAGCGTTGCCCAATGCCTGAGCCAGACGGATTTCGTTATTCTCATAATATACCGTCATCACCCTGCCTTTCACTTGGTGAAACTCATCTTTGGTATTTAAAGAATCTACTTTGCTGATGGCAAAGGCGTTTTCTAAGACTTTCAGAGAGTCTATATTTTCCTTTTGAGTATCAAAATAGGCTTTTATCCTCTCGCCCGTTACTTGTTTTTCTCCACTCCATAGGTAGGGTTTGCCATCCAGATGCAAGATGCCATCGGTTTCATTAAAGCTGATGGAATCGGCTCTTGCCTGAGCGTTGCTTTTGAACAATCGTCCTTTTCGGAAGGCTCTTAGATAGCTTTTCTTCTGCATTGACGAATCTAATTTTTGAAACGCCAAGATGTTCTCTGCGGCAAAGTAGATGGAATCTTTTTCTAAAATTTTCACTGCATAAGGCTTTTGGGTAATCATTGCAGAGTCTTTCTTTTCAAAAATTTCACCGTAGCCACCTTTGATGTAGCGGTTTTCCTTCGGGTCGTTCAGAGTAACATTGCCTTCGGATTTTCCAAATCCTGAGAGTTGGTTATAGTACATTTTATCCCCCTTCAAGGTCTTACCATTGTAATAGATGATGGAGTTTTTATTGAGCCAAACTTCTTTGGTATTCATATTATAAGAGCCATTTTCGGTATAAACCCGATTGGCTGGGTTGGCTCTATTGGTAATGGTAGTAGCTCCCGTAAAAGTAGCGGTATTGGTGTTTTGATTTTGAATGATATTAGCCCCTTCTACAATGTAATCCGAATTGTCTATCTTCACATTTCCAGATAGGTCTATGATGCGGCTGGCAAGGTTGTAAGTGCCCGATTGGGTATAGATAACATTGCCCTCTCTTACGATGGTGCCTCCTGTATTAAAGTACGCCTTGTTAGACAATCTATCATAGTAGAGCGTTTCGGTTTTGATGGTTTGCATCGGGTCCGATAGATTCACCTTTCCTCTGGCGATACCCCGCTGGGTGTTGCCATCATATTCCATCTCTTGGGCGGTGATGACAGAGCCATCGGCATTTTGCAATTTCACATTCCCAATGGCTTTAATGAAGTTTTGCTCCCGATACAGAATCACCTCATCTGCTGTGAGCACCGAGCCTTGATGGGTAAACTGTACATTGCCCGAGAAAAAGGGATTGCCATTGTATTGATCTGCTCGAACGCCAAACTGGTCAGAATGCACCAGCTTCACTTTTTCACCTTGCGAAGCTTCGGCGGGTGTTGCTTTTTGAAAAAAAGGGTCTTTCACCAAAGGGTCTTTGGGCTGTGTAGCAATCTGAGCCAAGCAGATATTGGCAAGGAAGAGGAATAGGATTACAACAATGTTCTTCATTAAAGCGAGGGCTTATTTTTTCTTAGTGCCATAAAAATACAGGGAGTGGGTATCAATTTCCACACCAAAAGCCTCTTCTATGGATTCTTTAATGCCTTGGATTCTTGGGTCGCAAAACTCAATGATTTCCTCAATCTCTTTATCTGTTCCTTCTTTGTAAATCACGAGGTGATCGTGCTGTTTATCAAAGTACGATTTCTCATAGGAAGAGGTGCTGGCAGTTTTCTCACCAAACTGATGTTTGCGGATAAGCCCTGCATCAAGGAAAATCTCGATGGTATTGTAGATGGTAGCTTTGGAGACATGGTATTTCTTTTGCAACATCAGCAGGTAGAGGTCATCTACATTAAAGTGATGATTCATTTTATAGATTTCTTCCAAGATGGTGTATCGCTCTGGTGTATTGCGAAACCCTTTGTCTGCAAGATACTGCTTTAATACTTCCTTGATAATCTCAATGCTATTATCGGTTTGCTTTTTTCTCATTCAATCAAATTTACGGACAAATTTATTAAAAAAATAGGACAATTGAGAAAGTTGGACATTAGAGGTTAGAGGTTAGAGGTTAGAAAAAAGTCTTTGTTCTTTTTTCCTTCCTCTTTTCTCAAAAAACTCAACACTCAAAACTCAGCACTTAAAACTCTTAAGAAAGTCTTTTCTCTTTCTTCTTTCTTCAAAAAAACTCAAAACTCAACACTCCCCTAGCATCTTTCTATCTTCTCCGTAGCAATGGTTTGGTCAAAAATAGGTGCCGACTCCACGGTGGTATTATGTGGTGATACTCCCCAAGCTTTGAAATCATCACTGCCTACATATTTTACAAAATGGTAGGCATTGAGAATCATTTTCTCTTTCACCGTTAGCACTCGGTCGTTGATATAGGTATTATCAATGATGATGTATTTTAAGTCTGGTAGAATGTCAAAATGTTGCAAAGACGGATGCGGACTTTTATCGGAAATCACTCCAGATGCCATCAAATCTCTTAGTACATCATCAAAATAATCATTGATGCGTCTATCTATTTTAAAACCTAAAAGGAAATTAATACGGAAAACAGTTCCTTCTAAAACCTCTTCCACCTTGTATTTAAAGGTATAAGGATCTTCTTGATTGATGATATTCAAGATAAAATAATGCTCCGCCCGTTTCGGTTGCTTTTTTAGAATAGAATAGATGATTTTAGCTTCTACTTCGTCTTCGCGTTTGCTTCGGCTCAAGAAAGCGAGGTTGGTGGCATACATAGGAATAGTGGTATCGTGCTTCATCTCCTTGATGATGGGCAGGTAGGTTTCTAGCTTGATGAATTTGATAAATTTATTCTTAATGAGTCTTCCGTTGTACCACGCATACATACTGATGCCAATAGACCCCGCAATGATAACAGTAATCCAACCGCCATCAAAAAACTTGACCACATTTGCCGACAAAAAACCTAATTCTATCACCGCATAAATGCCAATAAACAGAAAAACCAATCCTCTATGCACGCGTTTTCTAATCAACCAAAAAGTGAGTAAAACGGTGGTCATAAACATTGTTACGGTAATGGATAGTCCGTAGGCAGCTTCCATCTTGCTCGATTCTTGAAAATACAGTACTACAATGATACAAAACAAGAGCAGTCCCCAGTTAACCCTTGGAATGTACATTTGCCCCTTTACCCCCGAAGGATAATCAATCTGTTGATTAGGCCAAAAATTGAGCGACATTGCTTCGGAAAAAATGGTAAAAGCCCCCGTAATCAATGCCTGCGACGCTATAATAGCCGCAGCTGTTGCCAGTATAATCCCAAGTAACACCAGCCACTCTGGCATTATTCCAAAAAACGGATTGAGCCCCACAAAGGAATCTTTGCCATAATGTTCTAAAAGCCACGCACCTTGACCTAGGTAATTGAGTATCAACATTGTTTTTACAAAAAACCAACTCACACGGATATTCTTCACCCCACAATGCCCCAAATCTGAATACAATGCTTCGGCTCCTGTAGTACACAGAAAAACAGCTCCCATAATCACAATAGCACTGGGTGAATGCGTGATGAGGTTATAGGCATAATAGGGATTAAACGATTTTAGAATCTCCAAATTCCCCCAAAGGTGGTAGCTCCCAAGTCCGCCTAACAATAAAAACCAAAGCAGCATCACAGGTCCGAAAAATTTTCCAATAAAATGCGTCCCAAACTGCTGGATGAAGAAAATGAAAAACAAAATCACGCAGGTAATTAGCACTATAGGAGTGTGAGGATTGTAAATCTCTAATCCCTCTATGGCAGACATCACCGTAAGGGAAGGCGTGATAACACCATCTGCAATAAGCGCTGATGCTCCTACAATAGCAATGAGATAAAGCCACGGTTTTTTGAGTTTCTTTATCAAAGAGTAAAGTGCCAAAATACCTCCTTCGCCCTTATTGTCAGCACGAAGAGCTATCCATACATACTTTACGGTGGTTTGCAAAGTAAGCGTCCAGATAACGCAAGACAAGGCTCCTTCTACAAATTCATCAAAGGGTAAACTACTGTGTGCATCAAAAGCAGAAATAATCGCTTTCATTACATAAAGTGGCGAAGTTCCTATATCCCCGAAAACTATTCCGAGCGAAACCAATATGCCTACCAAGGATAGTTTTTTCACATCAAAGTGATGTGCAACGGATTTTTTATCCATTTCAAAAAATTTTGGCAAAGGTAGCGTTAAATATTATCCAATTACGGCTTTTAAAATTGATTGTTATAATGGAGGAATGGTTTTTCAAAAGTTTCTATCTATTTTATAATTGCCTCTATTTCCCGTACTCAAAGTTAGGATTAAATTTCTGTTTAATTTTCACACTCTACTCAATTCATTGATTTCAAAAAAGATTTTCAAAAAAAGCATTGGCTGTTTAGTTTTTTTTATTTACTTTTAGCCGATAGAAATTTATTTAAATTAATTCAATATGAAAAAGTCATTATTTGCATTTTTTGCACTCACATTATCTACATTGTCTTTTGCCCAGATTGAGGGTAAATGGAAAACCATAGATGATGAAACAGGAAAGGAAAAGTCTGTGGTAGAAATTTTTAAAAAGGCTGATGGTAAATATTATGGGAAAATTGTCCAGCTTTTTTCTAAACCAGAAAATAACAACTGTGTAAAGTGTACCGATGATAGAAAAAACAAGCCTTTGATTGGCTTAGAAGTGATTAGAGGGTTGAAAAAATCTGGAGACGAGTTCACAGGAGGTACCATTACAGACCCTAAATCTGGTAAGACTTACAAATGTACCATCACAAAAGATGGTACCAAACTGAATGTAAGAGGCTATGTAGGTGTTTCACTTCTTGGAAGAACCCAAACTTGGCATCAGACGAAGTAATTGGATAAAGAGGCTGTCCGAAAAGGGCAGCTTTTTTGTTAATAGAATGAATTACCGTCAAAAATATCACCCCAATATTGAGGAATATCTCTGAAAAATATTGTTTCATCGAGGCTTCAGCTACTTTTCTCGATTCAGATTATATAATTCTTCTTGTATGATTTTTCTTACCACTCCTTCATCTATCATATTGATATTAGAATTGTAATTTCCAGAATAAGAGGAATTGATAAATACCTGTTGTCTTTCTGAAAATTCAATAGCTTCTAATGGATTAAGTTCTAATTCATCCAACAAAACTCCTAACTTCTGAATATCAAAACTTACTTCTCCATTCTCCAATTTAGAATATTGCGATTGAGAAATGCCTAATACCTGAGCCATATATTCCTGAGAGAATTCTTTCCTTTGTCTAGCTTCTCTTATTATTTTACCTTTTACTTTCATTGTGATAAATTTTTCATTGCAAAGATAGTCTTTACGAACAAATAAATTATTCTATTAGGAATAATTTATTTTAAACAGAATTGTCATTAATTTTAGAATGATTTAATTTTGAAAAAAATTAAACTAACTAAAAATTAAAAACAATGAGAAAATTATTTTTACCCCTTTTGCTTGGTTTAACTTTAATAAGTTGCTCTCGTGATGGAGATAGTAATGTATCCGAAGAAACTCCAGTATTAGTTACTAAATATGAATCCACGGATGGGTTTTATGTTAATTATAAATACAATGGTGATAAACTTGCGGAAACAGTATGGGTGGAAGGTTCAAACGATGAGCTTAAAAAAGTATTTAGTTATACGGACAACCTTATCACAGGGTATGTAGCTTATGATAACAATAAAAAAATGTTTGAAGCTAACCTGCTGTATAACAATGGAAAACTTATAGAATATACAAAACAAGGTCTTGCCTATGTATATCTCAACGGCGGATATGCTGTAAAAAGTTTTTCAGATATCTATAAGTACGAGCATAGAAATGATAATCTTATCATTCGTACAAGAATTTATACCGAAGAAGGTTTACCTCAATCTACTACCGTAGATACTCTAAAAGTTGTAAATGGAGTACTCTTAGAAGAAACTGATGGAAATTATACTACTACATATCAGTATGATAATAAAAATAATCCTTATAAAAATGTAAAAGGGTTGGAGAATATTATTGCTTTAGTAAATGATATAGACGAAGTATATTGGGGAAAAGGAAAAGTTAATAATTTGATAAACCCTTACATCACTTACACTTATAACTCTTTAGATTACCCTACAGCCGCTATTTGGAGTAATGGAGAAACCTCCATAAAATATACTTTCACTTATAACAAATAATCTGAACTCATAAAATTACAATAAAGCCACCTCTGTATTGAAGTGGCTTTTTATTTTATCCCAGATTACGCATTAGAAAAGATGTTTCTATCTTATTGGAATTAAAGCCTACTGCATCATTGGGGTTTACTTCTTCCTTTTTAATTCCAAATTTTCAAAATCAAATGAGAAATCGGTAATCCCAGAGATGGGTTTAATCTTTGCCCATTGAGCCTTGCCTGTTTCATCATAAGTGAAGGTGATGAAAGCATCGGCATCATAGCTTCTGTCATCCCATTTAATGATGAAAATGTTAGAGGAATATGGAAGCAATTCCCCTTTAAGCCGTGGAGAGGTTTTGCAGAATATTCTGTACTGCCCTTTCTGATGAGAAATTTCTACATCGCCAAACCAAGCATCATTATAAGTTCCAGCTATTTGCTCTGGTAAAACCTGATTTTGTTTAGATTTTCTAAACGCTTCAGCTTTTGCAAAAGCTTCTTTTTTCTCCTTCTCGTACCCTTCATTGAGTTTTGTCATTCTTTCGCTGTAAGTTTTCAGCCAATTTCTATCAGCAATACCCAAATACGAGTCTTTCACCGTGTTGGTGATGGTATTAAACGCTGCACCGCTCTGCTGATTGGTAAGCACCACAATTCCCAATTTCAAATCTGGAATCAGAGTAAACTGTGTTACGGTGCCTATTAATCCGCCCGTGTGTTGTACTTGTTTATAGCCTTTTACATCGCTGATGAACCAGCCTAATCCATACCCATAATTCTGTGTATCATACGGATTTTTCAATGCTATAGGTGTTGGCTGCTGTATTTGCCAAAGCTGCTGTATCTGCTTATCCGAAACCAATTTCTTGCCCTCTTTGGTGGTAAAACCATTCATTAGACATTCTGCCCAAATGAGCATATCGGTAATATTACTCATAATGCCTCCTGCAGCATTGGCGGTTTCATTCCAATCGTGAGGGACTTGCACCGCTTTACCGTTGATAGGAGCGTGGGCGTCTATCTTATTGGCTACGGCGTGGGCTCTGTTATAACTTCCGAAGCTATGCGTCATTCCCACAGGTTTCATAATGCGTTGCTCTACAAACTCTGCCCAACTTAAACCACTCACTCTGCTAATCACCTCACCCGCTACGATGAACATAATATTATTGTAATCCAATTGATTTCTAAAAGAATGATGAGGTTTTAAATACCTTACATTGTAGATAATATCTTGTATGGTCTGCGTACCACCCTCGGGGAAGAACATCAAATCACCTTGCCCCAATCCTAAGCCAGAGCGGTGGGTAATCAAATCTTTGATGGTGATTTCCCGCGTTACAAAAGGGTCGTACATCTGAAACTCAGGGATAAACTTCGTTACCTTATCATTCCAATTGAGCTTGCCCTCATCTGCTAAAATAGCCAAAGCCGTTGCTGTAAATCCTTTGGAGTTAGAGGCTATTCCCACCAAAGTATTGGCATCCATTGCACGCTGGGAAGTAAGAGAAGCCACACCATATCCTTTGGAATGGAGGATTTTTCCATCTTTAACAATCCCTACCGACATCCCAGGGACATCAAAGGTTTTCATTGTATTTTGTACCAACTCGTCCAACTGCTGTTCTGGAATCTGAGCCGATACCACAGCATAAAGCAATGCCCAAACAAAAGCTAATCTTATTTTGATCATCTTATTAAATTTAATTGGCTTCAAAGATAAGCAAAGATGGGATAATCTTGCTCCTAATATTGTTTTCATTTCATAAATAATACTAACTTTGTGGAAATCTAAAAAAGGAATGGAAACAAAAAAAGATTTTTTTCTAGAGTGTTATCAGTTAGGCATTATCAAATTTGGTAGGTTTACCTTAAAATCAGGGATTGAAAGTCCGTTTTATGTGGATTTAAGACCCCTTGCCTCAGACCCTAAAATTCTAAAACATCTCGCCAATTACTTGCTGGATATGCTACCACTGGACAATTTTGACCTGATTTGTGGTGTGCCATACGCCGCCTTGCCTATGGCTACAGCAATGTCTTTGGAAAGTTATCTCCCGCTTATCATCAAAAGAAAGGAAGCTAAAGCCTACGGAACCAAAAAACTCATCGAAGGGCTTTATCAAAAGGGACAAAACTGCCTTTTGGTGGAGGATGTTATCACTTCTGGGAAATCCCTCTTGGAGACCATTCCTGAAATTGAAAATGAAGGCATTACAGTGTCTGATATTGTAGTGGTGCTCGATAGAGAACAAGGAGGCAGACAGCTTCTGGAGAGCAAAGGCTACCGCGTGCATACCCTATTCACCATTAGCGAGGTATGCCAGATGCTACAAGAAGATGGTAAACTGACGGATGATGAAGTGGAAAGAATACAAGATTTTCTTGCAGGAAATGTGGTGAAATTTGAAGAGAAAAAACGCCCATCTTATGAGAAAAAACTGGAAAACGAAACCTTGCATTCTAATGCTAAAAAACTTTTAGAAATTGCCATTGAGAAAAAATCCAACCTCATTGCTTCCGCAGATGTGATTACTACCAAAGAGCTTCACGAGTTGGCAGAAAAAGTAGGGCCGAACATCGTAGCTCTTAAAACCCATATTGACATCATTACAGATTTTGACTACGATACCACCATCATTCCCCTGATTGATATTGCTAAAAAACATAATTTCCTTCTAATGGAAGATAGAAAGTTTGCCGATATTGGCAGCACTCAAGAGTTGCAATATTCCTATGGGGTTTATAAGATTTCTAATTGGGCAGACCTTATCACTTCACAAGTGATTGGAGGGTATCCATCGTTGGATTTCTTTCACAATTCTGGGGTAATTGCCATTTTAGGAATGTCTTCCGAAGGCACCCTTACCGATAATCACTACCGCGAGGAAGCTATCAAAGTGGCTTTGGCTCATCCTAATGTGATAGGTGGTGTGGCTCAAAATGAAATCCCTGAAGAGTTGTTGCTCTTCACTCCGGGGGTTAATTTGGAAACCAAAGGTGATGGAAAAGGACAGCAATACAATACGCCAGAGTATGTATTTAAAAACCTTCATACCGATTTTATCATCGTGGGCAGAGGAATTTATAAAGCCGAAAATCCTGAGCAGGCTTCCTTAAACTATAAAATAGCAGGCTGGAATGCCTATGAAGCTTCGCTATAATTGAACATCAAAATAATTATTTAGCTGTGGGATAGATTATTCCACAGCTTTTTTTATAAAGTTAGGCTAAACGCACGAAATTATATTTTGAAGACATTTGCCCAGTACGCATATTGAATATCAGTATATTATAGTTTAACTTTGATTGACTCTATAGAGAATGACTAAAATATAAAATGCTAGTTATTAATGTTTTATAAATTTCGTGCGTTTGACCTATTATAAAGTGATTTAATTTGCGAGATACTTTCCCACAATGGGAAAATGCCAAGCAGATTTGCAGGAGACTTTCTAAGGTTTAGAAAATGTCAAGATGATTTGCAGGAAACTTTCTAAGGGTTAGAAAACGCCAAGATGATTTGCAGGAGACTTTCTAAGGCTTAGAAAATGCCAAGATGATTTGCAGGAGACTTTCCCACGATGGGAAAACGCCAAGATGATTCGCAGGAAACTTTCCCTCGATGGGAAGAAATATTACAAGACAGAAAAAAAAACAAAGTTAATATAGCCTTGATTCATCGCAGTTTCAGCCGTTCAAGGAAGTGTTTAAACTTTAATCCAAAGGATAGTAATAAATGTTGTAAAGGCTTTTGCTTTCGGTAATACTTATCTATAAAAGTTTGCATTGCCCCATAGAACCGCTGAAGGTAAACCGCATCCTTTGTGGTGCTTTCTCCCTTGTGATGAAGAATAGTCATTGCCCCATAATACCAATTTTGAAGCCCTTTTTGTTGCAATGTATAGCAAATATCAATATCTTCTCCATACATAAAATAAGCTTCGTCTAATCCTCCTATCTCTTCATAAACCTTTCTTTTACAAAGAAAAAAAGCTCCCGTAATGATCTCCACAGGCTGAATGGCTTTTTCATCGATATCATTGCGATAATACGATTTAGAAGAATTGGTTTTGAAATTGGTAAATAGTTTTTCAAAGGAGTTGAACATATCAGGTACCGCCCTTTTGCTTTCGGGAAGGAAATTTCCTGCAGCATCTACCATTCTTACCCCAAGACAGCCGAAACGCTCTTGTTCATCAGCAAAGCGAATGATATTTTGCATTTGATTGTCCAACAACTCCGTATCAGGATTG
This sequence comes from Bergeyella porcorum, assembly GCF_042427575.1. Taxonomy (NCBI): domain Bacteria; kingdom Pseudomonadati; phylum Bacteroidota; class Flavobacteriia; order Flavobacteriales; family Weeksellaceae; genus Bergeyella; species Bergeyella porcorum. Next base: position 35,048 of record NZ_JBHMFD010000004.1, on the reverse strand, counting down.
AGCAATAGAATATATTCCCCTTGGGCTTGTTTCACCGCTTTATTATTAGCAAAGGCAAATCCTTTGTTTTCTGCTTCTTCTATGAAGATTACATCGGGAAACTCGGTTTTTAAAACCTTCCAAGAGGTGTCTGGGGAATGATTGTCAATGACAATAATTTCGTAAGATACGCCTATAATATACCGTTGCACAGAAGCGATACACGCCCTAAGGAGTGCCGTTACATTATAATTGAGTATGATGATGGAGAGTTTTATAGGCATTGTATTTTCAGGGGAATTAGATGTTGGATAATATGTATTCTACTTGTTGTCTTTCCAAAGATAACTGAAGGTGCCTTTGCTGTACTTTATCGCTGTTCCCTTCTGGTAGGGATAAGTTGTTCTTGATTTTCGCTATAAAATCGGAGGGAAGGGTAGCGATATGGCAATAGCGTCCCCACTTGGTGCCAGCTACCATTTTAGGATTAACGATAATTTCTCCATTGTATGGTAATACATTCATCAGTCTTAGCTTTAGCCCTGTATCTTGCTCCGTGTATAGGAGGTGTATTTTAGCATTAGCAATCAAAGATGTCATCACTGTTTCATCAGGATTTTCTATAAGTTCAATTTGAAATTGACAGCATAATGCTCTGAGCCACTGGGGAGGATTCTTTCCTGCAATTTTACTCTTTTGAGGCAAATGTTTCAATACATTATGGATAAGCCAAACCACTGCTTTTTGATTTTCTTCTACATCTAAACTGCCTTGATACAAAACATAAGGCATTAAAGCCTGAGGTGGAGCCATCACATCATTAAGAGGTAATGAAGGTAGCAGCGTGGTATTAGGATTGATTTTTTTGAAATATTCTACATCACACTCTTGTATGGCATAGAGATGAGAAGCTTGGGATAAAATAGGTTCATAGCGTTTTAGCTTTTGAGATTCCCAAAGAAAATACCAGCGTTTAGGGGCAGGAGTTCCTTGTGCCAATCCATCATAGTAATAATGCTCTATATTGTGTACCCTTACCAGCAGTTGGCGTTCTGATGAGGAGAAATAGTTGAGGAGCCAAGCACAGTGCAAACCTTCCATCCATATAGGATATAGGTCTTCTTTTAGCCTTTTGATAAGCAGATGATTAATTCTTGTTTTTACAATAAAAGGAGTAGAGGAAAATAAATCCCAAACTCTTTTAGGACGGGGGTAATAATAAACTTTGGTGCAATAATCTTCCAACTCTCGGTGCCGTCCTCTACCATATTCATAGCAATGTAAAGTAATGGCATACCCTAACTGATGCAGGCATTTTATCCTACTAAACACATCAATAACGCCGCCATAGTTCGCAGGAAAAGGAACATCAAATGCAACAATATGTAGAGGCTTGAGATTCATAGAATAGAGAAACAATTATTGTCCTTCATTATACTCCACACGATTCTGAATGGAGCGTCCAAGGGAAATTTCATCAGCATATTCCAGCTCATCACCCACGGAAATACCACGAGCAATGGAAGTAAATTTTACATTAAAATGTTTAAATTTCTTGTAGATATAATACGCTGTAGTATCGCCTTCCATTGTAGCACTAAGGGCAAAAATCAATTCTTTCACTTCATTGGCTTCCAATTTTTGTTGTATCGAGGAAATATTCAGTTGCCCAGGGCCTATGCCTTCCATTGGGGAAATTTTACCTCCCAAAACCAAATACTTCCCCGTATATTTCCCTGTATTTTCTATTGCCATTACATCTCTCACATCTTCTACAATGCAGAGCAATTCCGAATTCCTTTTGGGATTAGAACAAATATCACACACTTCAAAATCGGAGAAGTTATGACATTCCTTACAATATTTGATGTCCGACACCAATTTCTGAATGGCATCCCCTAAAGCCATTGCTTGGCTTTCTGGCTGTTTCAGCAGATGTAATGCCAGCCTTAATGCTGATTTCTTGCCAATCCCCGGCAATCCCGAAATTTCCTCCACGGCTTTTGCCAATACTTTACTCGGATAATCCATAGAGCAAAGATAATTTTTTTGTCCTAGCTTTCAAAAATAAAAACAGTATCAACTCAAAGTGTTCATACTGTTTTTACTTCATTTTACATTAAGAGTGTGTATTCTCATCGTAGTGGTTGGGATGTTCTGCTTTAATGCTTTCCATCGTTCCTAAAACTTTATCTTTCAGAGAATCTTGATATTTTTGAAGATTTTCAGCTACTTGTTCATCGTAAGTTCCAACGATTTTAGCCGCCAAAATCCCCGCATTGGTAGCACCATTCAAAGCTACCGTTGCCACAGGAATCCCCGAAGGCATCTGAAGAATAGACAAGATAGAATCCCAACCATCTATAGAATTGGAGGAAAGAATAGGAACACCTATCACAGGCAATGTGGTACAACTCGCCACCATACCTGGGAGATGAGCCGCTCCACCCGCTCCTGCAATAATAACTTTAACCCCACGGGCGTGAGCCGTTTTGGCATAATCAAACATTCGCTCTGGTGTACGATGGGCAGAAACCACCGTAAGCTCGTATGGAATATTTAAAGTTTTTAAAAAATCTGCAGCTTGTTGCATAATCGGCAAATCACTCTGGCTGCCCATAATAATCCCTACCATAGTTTTACTTTTTAGATTTGAAATGCTACAAATATAATCATCGCCTTGCACTTTAACAAGTTTTAAGTGATGAGTTTTTACTTTACATATTCAACTCACAAAGGTAACTTTCTTGAGAGGATAAATAAAACAAGGAGATACTTAATCCCTCCCTCTTACTTTTTAAAAATTTGATAGCGTATTATTTTTTGAAAAACCTTACGATAAAGGTTATCAAATCAACCCGTCCTAATCCTGCTTCTCTAAGCCTAGGAAAAAACAACCCTAAAATTGATGGTAATGCAATAATAAAAATAAACCAAAAAGGTCTAATCGTACGCTCCGAGTCTGCTTCCATTGTTGTAGTTGTTGCTGTTAATATGAAATAGACAACAATATATGAAACTATAAAAATTGAAACAAAAGCTACTATTTTCTTCATAATTCTAAATATGCCAACAACAAAAAATTATTATTTTGTTTGGTCTTTTTTAAAGTATTCTAAAAACATTGCAATGGATGTTAATAAACACGCTATAATTGTTGCAACAGAACCTCTAATTTCTCTCGTTTCTAATTTCTCTTCTCCAAAACCAAATATTGTAGGTGAAATGTACGCCAATGTTGCACCAGCAAGAAATAGGGCTACTATCTCAATATATTTACTTCTATTTTTTCTATTTTTCATAAATTAATGAAAGGGAAATTACTTTCCCTTTGGCTTTAAAAATAATAATATCGTTATTATTAAATAACAAATAGCTACAATATACTTATTCTCATACAATTGAAATAAATCCATAAAAATGAGAACTAAAGATATTAAAGCTAATAGCTTTCTAATATTATCATTCATATGGTTTATTACTTAAAAACATCATATAAAATCTAGTACACATTTCAAAAACGACTCCCAAAGCAGTTATTATGGCTGTGGCATTAGGTGTAAACATTGAAACAACACTTCAATGAATCCAAAACCTTTAACATTCTGCATTTGCACCAGCTCTAATTTTTTTTCATAAAATTAAAGTTCCCAAAATTAATCAAATTCCTGTTAGTGAACAATATTTTTTCTTCTTTGATTAAAAACAACCTTGTTTGCCCTTTCGTACTGCTGTATTTGATTACAAGCAACCTTATTTCTCTTTTCATACTGCTGTATTTTATTTCAAACAACCTTGTTTTTCATTTCATACTGTTGTATTTGATTACAAACAACCTTGTTTGTCCTTTCATACTACTGTATTTTATTTCAAACACAATGCGGGAAATTAAAGTATAATTTTTTAATATGATTTCAGCTTTATTTTAAATAGATTAATCAAGTTATTTATTTAATCAATGTGAATCATCAAAAATTGAATTAAATTCAAATTCAAAAAAATAGGAGGTGATTTATTTTCCCTATTTTTGTACCATTATTTTATGGAAAAGAAAACAACTTGGCATACCATCAGCAGACTCTTCTCTATCGGGATGAAATTTCGCTCGTGGTTTATATTGGCACTTATTATTTCGGTTTTACTGTCTTTGGTCTCTACTTATCGCCCGTATCTTACGATGCAGATAGTGGACAACGATATTATTGCCCAAAGAGATAAAGCCCAGATGATGACGCATATCTATTGGCTGGTAGGGCTGGTGCTGTTGGAAACGGTACTCAATTTCCTATTGGTTTGGTTTTCCAATTATATCTCTCAAAATGTGATTCGGGATATTAGGGAGAGGCTTTACAATCGGCTTATTTATTTTAAAACTTCGTTTTTTGATAAAACGCCCATTGGGCAATTGGTAACCAGAGCGGTGGGCGATGTAGAAACCATTGCCACCGTCTATACCGATGGGTTTCTAATGGTATTCGGGGATATTCTAAGGATTGTTTTTGTACTGGTGATGATGTACCGCACGGATACCAATCTCACGCTGATTTCCATTGTGATACTTCCGCTAATGCTGGTGATTACCCGTTTTTTTCAAAAGCGGCTGAAGAAAGCCTTTGGCGATGAAAGAACTTGGACTTCCAACCAAAACGCCTTTGTTCAAGAACGATTGGCAGGGATGTCCCTCATCCAAATCTTCAACCGTGAGGAGCAAGAAATGAAGAAATTTGAAAGCATCAATACCACTTTAAAGGCGGCACTACTCCGCACGGTATTTATCTTTTCACTTTTCTTCCCAGTTGTGGAGCTTATCTCCTCTATTTTCATTGGTTTTGTCTTGTTTTATGGCGGCTATATCACCATTACAGCAGGGGTGGTAATTGCTTTTATCCAATACATCTCTATGCTCATACGCCCACTGAGACAGATTGCAGACCGTTTTAATAACATCCAAAGGGGAATTGTAGGGGCAGAACGCGTCTTGGGCTTGATGGATGAAGACCTTACAATGCCTAATGAGGGTAGCGTGGTAAAACATCATTTTGAGGGTAAAATAGAATTTCAGAATGTGCATTTTGCCTATGATGAAAAACAAGAGGTTCTGAAAGGCATTAGCTTCACGGTAAACCCTGGCGAAACTGTTGCCATCGTAGGAGCAACAGGGGCAGGAAAATCTACCATCATCAGCCTGATTACCCGTTTCTATGATATTAATTCAGGGAAAATCCTCATAGACGGCACCAATCTAAAAGACTATGAACTCTATAATCTCCGCCATCATATTGGCGTGGTATTACAAGATGTATTTTTGTTTCACGGTAGTATCTATGACAACCTCGCGTTTGGCGACCAATCTATTACCATAGACCGCATACGCCAAGCGGCAAAAGAAATAGGCGTGGACGATTTTATACAGCAATTGCCAGACAACTATCACTATACCGTGAGCGAAAGGGGCTCTTCCATTTCATTAGGACAAAGACAGCTGCTATCTTTCCTTAGGGCTTATCTTTCTAATCCTGAAATATTGATTTTAGATGAAGCGACCTCCTCCATAGACCACGATAGCGAGAAGCTCATTCAAAAAGCAACTGAAAAAATCACCCAAAACCGAACTTCCATCATCATTGCCCATCGCCTTTCTACAATAGAACAAGCGGATAAAATCATTGTGATGGATAATGGTTTCATAGTGGAAGAAGGCACTCATACCGATTTACTACAACAAGATGGCTACTACGCCAACCTCTATAGAGCTCAATTAAAATAGCCTCTGAATAATTTTGAGTTTTGAGTGCTGAGTTTTTTGAGGAAAGAGGAAAGAAGAAAGACCATCAACCGACAACCATCAACCAACAACTATAAACTAACAATTAAGTTAAAATCTATATCCTCACGATATCCGCTCCCAAAGCTCTGAGCCTACCATCGATGTTTTCATAGCCTCTATCAATCTGCTCAATATTATGAATAATAGATTTTCCCTCTGCCGAAAGAGCAGCAATGAGAAGAGCATTACCAGCACGGATATCGGGAGAGGTCATTGTAGTACCTCTTAGTGGCGACTCGTGGTTAAGCCCTACTACAGTAGCCCTGTGGGGGTCGCAAAGGATAATCTGAGCTCCCATATCTATCAGTTTGTCCACGAAAAACAAACGAGATTCGAACATTTTCTGATGAATCAAAACTGTTCCTTTTGCCTGAGTAGCCGTCACCAAAACTATAGATAATAAATCTGGTGTAAAACCTGGCCACGGTGCATCTGAAACAGTAAGAATAGAACCATCTATAAATTTTTGGATTCTGTAATGCTCCTGTGCTGGGATATAAATATCATCGCCACTTTGCTCCAACTCAATTCCCAGTTTTCTAAAAGTAGATGGAATAACCCCCAACTGATTCCAATGTACATTTTTAATGGTCATTTCGGATTTGGTCATCGCAGCTAAACCTATCCACGAGCCTATCTCTACCATATCTGGCAACATTGTATGCTCGGTGCCGTGCAGGTGCGAAACACCTTCTATCGTTAGAAGGTTAGACCCAATTCCAGAAATATTAGCTCCCATTCTATTGAGCATCTTGCAGAGCTGCTGAAGGTAAGGCTCGCAGGCGGCATTATAAATTCTAGTTTTTCCTTTCGCTAAAACCGCCGCCATTACCACATTTGCAGTTCCCGTTACAGAGGCTTCTTCCAAAAGAATAAACTTCCCCTGCAGTTCTTTAGCTTTCAAGGTATAGAAGTTTTCAATTTCATCGTAGTGAAACTCTGCTCCCAGCTCTACAAATCCTTGGAAATGTGTATCCAAACGGCGACGCCCTATTTTGTCCCCGCCTGGTGTAGGCATATAAGCTTCGCCAAATCTTGCCAGCATAGGACCTAAAAGCATAATGGAACCTCTGAGCTTAGCCCCATCTTTTTTGAACTCTTGGGATTTTATATAATCAAAATTAACCTGATCTGCTTTGAAAGTGTAATCCCCCTTTCCGTTTTTAGTAATTCTAACACCGAAATCACCTAAGATTTCAATCAGTCTATTAACATCGTGGATGTCGGGAATATTTTTTATCCTCACTTCATCATCTGTTAACAATACCGCACAGAGAATTTGCAGAGCCTCATTTTTAGCTCCTTGGGGAGTAATCTCGCCGTGCAATTGCTTTCCACCTCGTATTTGAAACATTCCACTCATTATTTTCTTCTATTTTTAAATTGTTGATTTCTATACTTGTTTTTATTACCGTTTTTCTGGTTCTTATTACGATGATTGGTATAATAGATTTTACTTTTTTCCAAAGATTCTATATTCGTAAGATCCAGTCTATCTTCTGATAATTCTTTTAGATGCCTGAAAATCACCTCATCTGTAACGTGTTCTTTATTATAAATGTTATAGGATTTTTTCATATTGTTGGCAATGACTTCTATCAGAGCATCTTTCTCTTCCCCATCTTCTTGATTGATTGCCAAGTCTATAAGCTGTAAAATACTTTTCCCATAAAACTTAAAATCCCCTTGTAGTTTAGGGTATTCCATTTTTTGAGGTTTTTGAGCAAGCTCTTCTGGCGTAGGGAAAGGATATGGTGCATCTACATCCAAATCATAATTTGCCAAAATATACAAGTGGTCCCAAAGTTTGTGTTTATAATTTTCTTCATCGCGAAGCTGAGGGTTTCTTTGCCCCATAAAATCAACAATGGCGTGGCACATCTCATTGCGTTCTTCCTTTGTAGGAAGTTCTTTGCATCGTTCCACCAATTGCTGTATGATACGCCCGTATTCTGGCATATTGAGCCGAGAGCGATTTGTATTATATTCCATAGTTTGCAAAGATAGGAATTTGGACTTTTAAGATGATTTTATTTTATAATTTTTTTGCGTTCTTGTTCCGTTGGCACATAGCAATTTTTAGCCGAAATAGATTGCCTATTGCGAGCCAAGAGGTTGTAGAATCTATCGGATAACGCATCGGGAAGCACATTCAGATGGCTAAGGATTTTATATCTTCCTCCCAGAAGTTTCAATATCTGCATTGTGGCTGCCGTTTTGGTAAGGTAATAGGCATTGGGCTTCCAAAGGTAAAGGGTTTGAAAATTATTGGTTGCAAGATTTCTATCGGATAAGAATTGTTGTCCTAAATCTGATTGCAAAGAGACAAAAAGGAACTGATCTTTTTTATCTCGTTTTAAAATCCACGCGATGGCTTGGTTGCAAAATCCGCATTCTCCATCGAAAAAAATATAGTGTTTATCTTGGTTTATCATTATTGTAATATCTACCGAAATCTCTTTACAAATGTATGAAATCTTAGCGACATTTCATTTTAAATCTTTTCATTCAATAAATTAAAAACCATACAAATAAACATTTTCACTTCTCTTTAAAAACATATTAAAGCTTTCACTTGCAGATTCTTTCTAAAAAGATTATATTTGCACCCTAAATTAGGAAAAGATAATGAGCACTGTATTTACATTATTTATGATACTTATAATAATTGCCTCTGTATTGTTGGTAATTATCATTATGGCACAAAACCCAAAAGGAGGCGGTCTTTCCGGGACTTTTGGTGGAGCTGGAGCGGCTCAGTTTGGTGTACAGAGAACCAATGATTTTATGGAAAAATCTACTTGGACTTTAGCAATTACCATTGCTGTTCTGATTGTGCTAAGCGTAGTTCTTACAGGTAAGCCTGTACAAAAAATTCAAACCAAAGCTCCTGCACAGACTACAGCACCTGCAACACCATCGCCAACTGCTCCAACGCAGCAACCAGCGAAGTAATTATTTTTAAAATTACAAACAAAATAAAAATAACCCGTCTTATAACTGAAGCGGGTTATTTTAGTTTATCATTGAATTGACTTATTTCTTTAAATCACCTTTAGTTCTAACAACTTTTCTCCTTCTAAAAATGCTTCTAAAACATCATTTGCTTCTACTTTACCTACGCCTTTCGGGGTGCCAGTGTAGATTAAATCACCTTCGCAAAGGGTAAAATATTGTGAGGCAAAAGCAATGATGTCATCAATGGAAAATAACATCTGCTCTGTATTGCCATCTTGCACCGTAATTTGATTTTTCGCTAATGAGAATTGCAAACTTTCTAAACTATAAGCGTGCTTAGATTGAAAGTGTCCCACCACCGCAGCACCATCAAAAGCCTTGGCAAGCTCCCACGGAAGGCCTTTGGCTTTCAGCTCAGACTGAACATCTCGGGCGGTGAAATCGATACCCAAACTAAAGGTTTCATAATGCTGGTGTGCTTGGTCTTTGGGAATATCTTTCCCTTCCTTGGAGATTTTCACCACAACTTCCAGTTCATAATGGACATCATCTGAAAATGATGGTAGGCGAAATTCATTCCCCTCCAAAATAGCAGTTTCTGGTTTCAGAAAAATCACAGGATTTTCTGGTACTTCGTTACCCAATTCTTTAGCGTGTTCACTATAATTTCTTCCGATGCAGATGATTTTCATAATTGTAGATTAGAGGTTAGATATTAGAGGTTAGAGGTTAGAAATCTATTCTCTTTCTTCTTGCTTCTTTGTTCAAAAACTCAACAATTTTAAAACTTGCTTCTCAGCTGTATTCCCGTGAGGATTTTTTTGGTGTAAAGTGGGAAATCAGCATTTTGAATCCAACCGAAATAGCCAATATCTCGCTGGAACACTTCTTTTACGCGTTGTCCTTTGTATTTTCCAAAGGTGAAAATCTCTTCTCCAGCATCATCAAGAGCGATGAACCCTGCTAAATCTACAAACTTATTATGGTAAGAAAACTCACTCAGGGTAGCAATGTCATTCGGAACTTCTTCGTATCGCCCTACCTGTGCATCTAGAATTTCAAATGTAGCCAAAGTATCGGCTTCCGCAGAATGAGCGTTTTCTAAGGTTTTGTTGCAGTAAAACTGATACGCCGCCGAAAGGTTTCTCGGTTCCATTTTATGGAAAATCACCTGTGCATCTACGAGTTTCATTTTGGATAAATCAAAATCTACGCCTGCCCGTAGAAGTTCTTCCGCTAAAAGAGGAACATCAAAGCGGTTGGAATTGAACCCCGCCAAATCAGAGCCGTTAATCATTTCCATAATTTTAGGTGCGATTTCTTTGAAAGTAGGAGCATTGGCAACATCTTCATCGTAGATACCGTGCACTTCGCTGGCTCCCGTAGGAATAGGTATTTCTGGATTTACAAGCCAAGTTTTGCTCTCTCGCGAAGCATCTGGGTTTACTTTTAATATGCTAATTTCTACAATCCTATCTTTGGAAACATTGGTTCCAGTCGTTTCTAAATCGAAAGTACAAAGAGGTTTATGGAGTTTTAAGTTCATTATATATTTTAAGTTTTAAGTTTTAAGTTTTTTGAAAAAAGAAGAAAGAAGAAAGAGAAAAGACTTTCTTAAGAGTTTTAAGTTTTGAGTGCTGAGTTTTGAGTTTTCACCATCAACTATCAACTGACAACCAATTTAAGTTTTGAGTTGGTTTACAATTAACAATTACCCCTACAGCTCTCTAACCTCTAACCTCTAATCTCTAATGCCTAACCTTTAATACAATTGCCTAGCAAACAGCATAGATACCAACATATAATACACAATTGCCAATGGAATGCCTGCCCACCCAAAAATAACGATTATAGGGATGATACCTGCCACTAAGGCGATTTTAGGATAATTATCTTTCAGTTGTTTGGACTTAAATTTCATTGCAATCATCCTGATAGAGCTTACCAATAACCACGAACTAAGCACGGTGAGAAGTAATAATAACCCTACATTTTCGGTGAGGAAGGCAAAAGCTCCCGTTTTTTGATAAGCAAAATACAGTCCGAAAATAAGAAAAGTATTGCTAGGGGTATTAAGCCCGCGGAAGGAATAACTTTGCTCGGTATCGATGTTGAAAATAGCCAATCGGAGGCAAGAAAACAGCGTGATGAATAAGCCTAAATATTTGATTTCAAATGGGAGTGAAACGCCCGCTAAATCGTTTCCGAAGGGTGAAAGCATCGTGTACATTGTAAGCCCTGGTAGCAACCCGAAAGTCACCATATCTGCTAAGGAATCCAGCTGCACACCCAGCTCGGAATTGGATTTTAACGCCCTTGCAATAAAGCCATCAAAAAAATCTAAAACAGCCGAAATTAAAATGCAAAGTGCTGTCATCTCGTAATTTCCAGCCAATAGCTGAATGACGCCCACACTCCCCGAAAAAAGATTTCCAAGGGTAAAAATATTGGCGAGGTTGTTTTTAATGAAATTCATAGGCACAAATGTAGTTTTTTTATTATTCAATTCAAAAAACTAATTTTGCAATCTTCAAAATATATTTACAATGAAATATTTTCGCTGGCAAGAAATCAAGGTATTAGTTTATAGATTATTTCTAGCATTTTTATTCTATCAGTTGGCTAGGCTATTATTTTGGTTAAATAATAAAGACTTGATAGAAATCAGTTCCTTTACAGATTATTTTTGGCTTTCTTATTACGGAACTGCTTTTGACACCACTGCAATTTTATATATAAATTCTCTCTTTATATTACTGAGTCTCTTACCTTTGGTGATAAACACTTCCAAAGGATATCAGCGGGTGTTATTCTATATTTATTTTATTCCAAATGCACTAGCCTATGCTATGAACTTTGGAGACTTCATCTATTTCAGATTCAGCCAATCTCGCCTTACAGTAGCCGCCTTAGATGTTACAAAGAATGAAAGTAATCTAAGTAAGGTATTTTTACATTCTATTATTCAGAATCCATTGGTATTAATATCTTATATCATACTATTAGCATTGTGGATATTTTTATATAAAATAGTAAAGGTCAAAGTATCCAAACCTGTTGTTTCTTGGCAATACTTTTCAGTTTCATTGTTTGTACTAAGCATTTCTGCTATACTAGTAGTAGGAGGCATTAGAGGCGATTTTAAACATAGTACTAGACCTATCAATATGGTAGATGCCAATAGACATACTAAACATCCTATACAAGCCAACATAGTACTGAATAGCGTATTTTCTTTTCTACGAACCATTGGTTCTAATAATTTCAAACAAGTTCATTTTGTAGATGAATCGTTTATTGAACAATATATTAAACCTTATAAATACTATCCTAGAGAGGTTCATAGTAAGCCTAATATTGTTATTTTGATTGTAGAAAGTTTTGGAAGAGAATACTCAGGTGCTTTTAATCAAGGAAAAAATATCCCAAACTATGAGTCTTTTACGCCCTTTGTAGATAGTCTATCTAAAGAGAGCTTAATTTTTCCTAATAGCTTTGCGAATGGAAGACAATCTATACACGGTATGAGTAGTATATTAGCAGGAATACCCGCCTTAAAGGATGCCTTTACAGGTTCTCCCTACGCTAATCAACCTATACAATCTATTGTTTCTGTATGTAACGAGCTAGGGTATGACACTTCATTTTATCACGGAGCGCCTAATGGCTCTATGGGATTTTTAGGGTTTTCAAACATACTAGGGTTCAAACATTATTTTGGAAAGACAGAATATGGTAACGATGCAGATTGGGACGGCATTTGGTCTATCTGGGACGAGCCTTTTCTACAATACTTTGCTAAAAATATAGGAAAATCTAAACCCTTTATGGCAACCGTTTTTACGGCATCATCACATCATCCCTTCAAAATACCAGAACAATATAACGGACATTTCAAAAAAGGATATAATGATATGCATCAACCCATTCAGTATACAGATTATGCACTGAAAAGATTCTTTACAACAGCTCAAAAGCAACCTTGGTATCACAATACAATATTTGTAATAACAGGGGATCATACCAATCAAGTGTACTATGATGAATATAAAAAAGCGATGAACAGTTTTGCGGTTCCTATTATATTCTATTCACCTAACCCTACTTATCAGCTAAAGGGAGTAAGCCCCAAAATAGCTCAGCAAATGGACATCTACCCCACATTAGTAGATATATTGGGATACAATAAACCTTTCCGAAGCTGGGGAAGGAGCTTATTATCCAATGATGAGCATTTCATAGTAAACTCCAATGGAATACAAGAACAAATGATCATCGGTGATTACATCTATACTTTCAATGGAGAAGATGTTACAGGTATCTATGCTATAGAAGATTTAAATCTGGAAAACAACCTCATCGATGCTTTAACAAATACCGAAATAGAACACCATAAAAATCTTTGCAAAGCTTGGTATCAGGACTATATGAATAGAATTATTAATAGAAAACTTACAAGAACACAATAATTGTTCGAAAATACCATCAAAGTCTAATGCATAATCTGGGTTTAATACCCTAAAATAACGATACCGAAAAAGCAGGCGAGCCTTTAGGAAAAAGCAGGCGGGCTTTTAGGGAAAAGCAGGCGAGCTTTTAGGGAAAAGCAGGCGAGCTTTTTGAGAAGACCTACCGTATAACTTCACAACTGAATACCATATTCCTTGTGCAGATAGATTGATATCTAAAAATGTTAACCTTATACAGAAAAACACGAGTCATTTTGTTTATTCTCAAAATGACTCGTGTATAGATTCTATCGTTTCACAAAATATTATCCAGAATAAGTATGCACGCTATTAGCCGCAGTAGGAAGGTAATTAACCCCAAACCAGCACATCAGAAGCAAAATAAAAGCAATGATGATAATGATGAAGTCTTGTCTATCATTGATGTTTTTATACTTATACCTTAGATGGATGTAGATAAGGTAGCCTAGCCAAGTGATAAATGCCCAAGTTTCTTTTGGGTCCCAAGTCCAATAATGTCCCCAAGCTTCTTTAGCCCAAAGAGCTCCGAAGAGTAATCCCAAAGTAAGAAAGGTATATCCTATGTTGATGAGCTTGTTCACCAGCGTGACTTCTTCCTCTGTATTCTTGTGAGTGTAAGATTTGTATAAGCCAAATACAGCCAATACCGTTGCCATTCCAAACATTGCATAAGCGAAAATATAGACCACTACGTGAGGGATAAACCATACACTATGCAAGGCGGGCATCAGCGTTTTATTCTGAGTATCAGGATGGAAAAAAGTAATTCCCAAGAAGACCAAAGTCATTATGGAAGAATAGCTTACAATCCATTTGTAGCGATACATAAGATATAAAACCCATCCGATGGCTGCCACAAAAAAAGAATACCAAATCCGCGTTTCTGCTAATGTTCTGAGTGGAGGTCTCTCTAATGAAATCCACAATTGCGTGATGAATACTCCCATCACTATCACAGAGATAGCGTATAGTACCAGACTTATTTTCTGTAAAAAAGATGCTTTACTGTATAGCAGAGCGTTGGCCAAGAGTATTAAAACCGCTACTGCATAGCACAAAATATCAAAGTATTGCCACATATTATGATTTACTATTTTTGATTAAAAAACTAATAGTTCCAAGCATAAGAATGAAAATTCCTAAATAGACCAAAGGAAGCCAAGGGTCTGAAACCAATTCTACCACGCTGATGTCTGACCATCTTCCCAATTTTTCATCATAACTGGTCTGATAAATTTTCCATCCATTGAGAGCCAAAGGTTGATTAACAAAGATGGAAGCTGTCTTAATGTCTTTGGAATCTTTCTGATAATAAAGCAACTCCGATTCAAATTTTTTAGCTTCTGGCGGTGCCATTACCAGCGTATGTTCTTCATCCATTTTCACTACGCGGGGCATAAACTGAAAGTTACCACAAGAAATCCATTCAGTGCGTTTTTTGCCTGTTTTGGTATCTTCTATTATGATTTTGGCAGCATTGGTAGAGCCCCACATTGGATTTTTAGCAAATGCCTTATCGCTCACCATTACCGCATTTTCCACATACTCTAAAAGGGTTACTTTCCACTGCTGAAACTGATGGGTAGTCCCAGCTTTTTCTAGTAGAAATCCATCTGGCTTACTGGTGGGCAGGGCTTCCCCTTTTTTGTTGATGAGGAAAAGTTTATTAGGATAGATTTCCATCTTGAATTTTTTCAATTCTAAAGCAATGGGCAACTCCAATACATTACCCTGCTCATCTACACCACGCCACTCTGGGAGGTCTTGTTGCAAGGTCATTTTGAGCTTTTGTACATCTCCTTGCCCTAGAACTCCAGCAAATAAACAGAGCCAAAGTCCAAAGTGATTGAGCAAGAATGTGATGTTTTTAGCTTGAAATACAATTGCTCTCTTCAATGTTGCAAACCAAAGATTGATGAGCAAGCCCAAAAATACAAAAGCAAAATACCAAGTGGCGGTAATATTCTTTAATCCCAACTGAATGAGGTAAGGATTGTGTTCGTGTGGCATTTCAGCGGGATGCACGCCTTTCTCAGCCGCCATTTCTGGAATTTTATGGTCTAGATTGATACTTCCCAAACCAATGGTGAGAATTCCTAAAACGATAATGACCACCAGAGCAAAGGGAACTCCTCCCAAAAGATTGACCAATTCTCGGTTTTTGAATTTCCAAAATAGCCCTGTAGAAATCAATACAAAGCTCAAGCCTGTATAGATGTTGTAAGGAAAAGAAAACCACGCTTTGGGAATAGAACCTACAGTGAACTGTAAAACTAACCCTATAATCAATAGGGCTAAAATTAAGATGATGCTCCATTGATAATGGTTTCGTTTGTGAAAAGAAGATTCAAAAGTCATACTGAAGATTTTAAAATATAAAATCGGCTGATCAGTTCTTTCAAAAGCTTATCAGAAGCCAATCAGCCGAAAAAATGATTACTATTTTGTTTCTTTAATTCATTACTAAAGTTCCTTGTGCTTTAGCTTTTTTTATCCATTCTGGAACTACAGTTTTTAAGAACTTCGCTTTAGCTGCTCGCTCTGCTGGTATATCCAGGCCAATAAATTTTTGAGCTTTTTCTTTAGTATTGATATCGGGCATTATGAATTTTCCTGAAAGTTTTTTTCTATCGATAAGGAGATTCATTGTATTGTCTGCTTCCATTGCATTAAACATACCATCTGCCAAAACTCTCTGAGATTCCAAAGGGGCGTGGAAAGCTGCTCCGTGAGAAGCCGCGATGTAATCCCATCGCCATTGTGCTTTTCTGATATAATCTAATACAGGCTTCATTTCTGTAGCATTGGCACCATTATCCCAAAGGAATTTGGCTTTTAGGTGGGCTTTTACCAATTGTTTTTCTAAACGGTTTCTTAGGCTAATCACCATATCTTGTCTTTCATAAACATTCTGTGCTAAGACAGCTTCAGACTCTCTGTGACAAACTTGGCAGGTATTATTCATATTAGCCAATGGACTGGTAATATGGTGGTCTGTAAATTTTACTCCACCTTCGGACTTGTAAGGCATATGGCAGTCTGCACAAGATACACCTCTCTGGGCGTGAACACCCATTTGGAAAATCTCATAATCAGGGTGCTGAGCTTTTAAAATAGGAGTTTTACTAAGCTTGTGTTCAAAGTCCACGTGTTTTACATTGTCGTAATAAGCTTCCATTTGCTCCACAGTCTTACCGTTATCCCAAGGTAAAGTAAGGTATTTGCCTTCTCCTTTGAAATAATATTCTACGTGGCATTGGGCACATACTAGAGAACGCATCTCTTGGTGTGTAGCTTGTTTTATGTCTTTTCCATTTCTTTGGAAAGCTTCTACTAATGAAGGGCGGGTAATGGTAAGATTCATTGTTTTCTGGTCGTGGCAGTCTGCACAGCCTATACTATTGGTCACCTCATGTCCTAATGAAGACCACGATGTTTTATAAAACTCTGCTACCCCCATTTTGTTCATCATTCTTGGTACATCTGGAGACTTACAAGTCCAGCAAGTACCTGGCTGAGGACCTGGGTCTTTTTCGTTGGGAGCTCCTGTTCTGAGGGTATTGGTAATATCTTGTATGGAGTAGTAGTGTCCTCTAGGCTCGCCATAGTCTTTCGCAAAGGCATACCCAGCCCATAGGATGACCATCTCTGGACGCTCTTTGAGAGCATCTACCATCCCACTGCTCATATGTTTTGAGCGGAAAGTGGTGTCTAAGGTTTGTTTCCAAGATTGATATTCTCTAGGATAAAACTCTTCCCAAATCTCATTACGACTTTCAAAAGGTTTTAGATTGTTGTTTGCTGTTGAAAGATGCTTAGACTCTGCTCTTCTTTGCATAATGGAATTGGCTAACATTCCTAAAGCAAATACAACTATACCTAATATTGCAACTAGCAGCCAATTTTTCTTTTTCATAACAATGAGGGTATTTTAATTACTGTTCTTTTTTTTCTGTTAATTGATTCAGCCAATCTGGCACGGGCGTTTCAGCTAAAGGAACTCTAGCATTCGGAGCAGAATTGAGACCTCTGGCAATACCGTGAGGTACATCTCTATGGCACTCCCAGCAGAGCTTACCTTCGTCATTATGAGCCATTGTAGCGGTAACCTGCCCTGTACCCACTACGCTATTAAGGTCACTATGACATCTGATGCAGTTTTCCTGCACTACAGTCTCTCCAGGTTTTCTTATTCTAATAACTTGAGGCTCTAGCCTAAGGGCAAACATACTAGCGTGTCTGGCACCATCCATAGCTTTGAAATAATATTTTCTCACTACATTATCGTGCGGTACATGGCAATCATTACAAGTAGTATTCCTACCGTGCGAAGAGTGAAACCAAGTAGAATACTCTGGAGCCATAATGTGGCAGTTTACACAAGCTTTAGGATCATCAGAGAGGTAGGAATAAGCTTTAGAAATATAGAAAATATAGCTAAACATTCCCAAGATGATTCCCAATAAGCTTGGAATAAGCCATCTGTTCCATTTTTTGTGATGAGTTTTTTTCATAACTCCTTCTTTTTTTTGATGGAATAAAGTTAGCCGTAATTATCTCGTTAAAAGAATAAAAACGGCTGATATACATCATCAATGATATATATCAATTATTTCAATCGTGTGAGAGTATTAAAATTTAATCCTATCCAACTCCAAGTTTGTAAATCCTTAGGCTGATGAATGTTTTTCAGATACTGCATTCCCTCAGCAGCAAACAGATGAGAGTGTCCTACTTGTAATGTAAAATAAGAAGCTACTTTATACTGAAAAACAAGGTCTAGCTCTGTACCAAGGTATTGGGATAGCTTATCATTATTAGCGTTATAGCCTATAGCAGCATTGCTGCTAAAAGCGTGAAGATTGGCACTCAATGTAGCTTTTGGATTGAATTTGAAATTAGATTTTATATAAAAATCTTTCAGCCCTACACTATTAAAATGATTGCCCACGAAGAAATAATCCATAAAACCATTGAACTTATGATTGGTACCATAAAACGGACTAAAAGAATGGTTTTTAGAAGTATCCTCATCAAAATCAGTTCCTGAGAGCCATTCTGTTCCAAGGACAATATTATGCTGCCCCAAAAGGACATCTGCATTTAAAGAAAACTGATACGCACTTTTGCTTTGTGCCAAAGAATTTTTACCCACTTGATAATACACCGAACCAAAAACACCAAAATGCTCCCAATAATGTTTGGCGTTCGCTCCTAAAGTTACCATATCATAATGGTTACCATTGAGATGTTGGGTGATGCTGTTTAGACCAATTGTAGAGAATGTGGTTTTATCCTTTTTATATTGATAATGAATAAGCTGTAAAGATTTGGTTCTTTCGCCAGAGTCTAAAACATTATAGAATTCATTTTCTGCTAAATCATCACCATCTTTATCATCATTATTATAGGTAATAACGGTTTCTAGCTTAGAATACGGATTGAGGATAAAAATACCCTTAGCCGCATCAAAACTTCTTCCTTGCATCTGCCAATCTAAAGCTCCAAAAAGCCTTTCGTCATCATACGAAAGAATCTGACGCCCAATTTTTACACCAACTTTTTCATTAAACTGATATTGAGCCCAAGCTTCATAAACATTAAAACTTCCACTTCTTTGATTGGTACTACCTGTTTCACCCCATACTCTGGCATCTTGCAAAGCGGCATAAAGTTCTAAATGCTCTCTATGGTAATCTATTCCCAAGCGGGCACGAGAGTACACCGAAGTTTCAGGTTGTTTACCTTTCGGAATCAAGGTTTTTTGCCCGTTGTCCATCTCTGCACGAGTTCTGAAATCAAGATTGAGCAAGAGACTGTCACTCTGAGCTTTCGCAGTGAAAAAAAATAAAAAACACGCTCCAATGGATAATATCTTAGTATTCATAAATGATATTTTTGGGGTTCTTAATGCACTCAAAGATATTGAGAAATTACATTGGTGTTTGTGTTTTTATTAACAAAATTCAAGTTTATGTTAAAAATCATAAAGTTAATTTATATCTTATATAGAAATTTGTTTTTCAATTGATAATAGTAATAATAGGCAAGTTTGAACACCTCTGAAAAATTGATTAAATTTGCCCTGTGTATATCCATAAAGAAGATTTAATAGAGCTTGAATTTCCTGAACTATTGCAGGAAATCGTCCCTTATGCGTACTCGCCCAAGACGGCGGAGCGTATCGCAGAGCTTCGTCCAATGCCAATGGAAGAAGCCTTACTTTCACTAAAAAAAACATCAGAATACCTTACCAGTTTTGAAAGTTCTAACGCTATTCCCTTCGATGAATACGATGATATAGAAACCGAACTAAAACTGATGCTGATAGAAAACTATCGGCTTGATAACAAAGCTTTTGGAAAGATAAAAAACATCACAGAGCAAATTGGGCGACTGCAAAAGTTTTTCCCCACACTTCCCGAGACTTTCCCTCATCTTTTGGAGGAAATCAAAGATATTGAGTACCACAAGGAAATCGTGGAGAAAATCGATAAAGTGTTCAATAGATTCGGAGAGGTGAAAAGCGATGCGTCTTCCATTTTGAAGGACCTTCGCACAGAGATACAACACGCGAAAAAAGCCATTCAGGACAATTTTAATAGAGCTCTTACCACCTATGCCGATGTATTGGAAGACATCCGCGAAACCATCATAGATGACCAAAGGGTGCTTGCCGTAAAATCAGGGTTCAAAAAACGCGTTCCTGGTAGGGTTTTAGGCATTTCCAAAACGGGGTCTATCACTTATATTCAGCCAGAAAATGTGGTGAAGCACTATTTCAAATTGAGGGAAAATGAAGAGGCAGAGAAAAAGGAAATCGATAAAATATTAAGACAACTTACCGCTGAAATTTCTGAATATCAACCTTTTTTAGAAATTTATCAGCATTATATTTTTCACTTGGATTTAATCCGAGCCAAGGCAAAGTTTGCAGAAAAAATCAATGGCGTACTACCGAAGATTAATCCGCACCCTACCTTGCGACTGAAAGAAGCTTTCCATCCTTTGCTTTGGCTAAGAAACACAGCCGAAAACAAAAAGATATTCCCTCAGACGCTTACCCTTACGCCTCAGAATAGGATTATTTGTATCTCAGGGCCTAATGCAGGGGGGAAATCCATTACGCTAAAAACCGTGGGATTACTTCAACTGATGATTCAGAGTGGTATTTTGGTTCCCGTACACCCCAAGTCTGAAATGTTTTTCTTCGATAAAATAATGACCGATATTGGAGACAATCAATCCATTGAAAATCATCTTTCCACCTATTCTTCAAGGTTAAAAAAAATGTCTGGCATCATCAGAAAAGCCGATGCTAAAACCTTACTTTTGATAGATGAATTTGGAACGGGGTCAGACCCAGAGTTGGGCGGTGCTTTGGCAGAAAGTTTTTTGGAATTTTTCTACGAGAAGAAGAGTTATGCCATTATTACCACGCATTACACCAATATCAAACTCGTGGTGGAGCAGTTGCCTCACGCAGAAAATGCAGCTATGCTCTTCGATGAAAATTCTTTAGAACCTCTATATAAATTGGAAATCGGTCAGGCGGGGAGTTCCTTCACCTTTGAGGTGGCAGAGAAAAATAAAATCCCAAGATTTATCATCAAAAATGCTCGGCAAAAAGTAGAAAAAGATGTGGTAAACCTGGATAAAACCATCGTGAAACTTCAGCAAGAGAAATTTGAGGTAGAAAAACTCAAATCTAACCTTACCGAGCAGAAAGAATCCGTGGAAGATAAACGGGACAACCTCCAAAAACTGAATGAGCAATTGGAGCAAAAACTCTTTAATTTTCAGAAACTTTATGAGGAAGAACACCGTAAATTGCAATTTGGAAACAAGATAGAAGCCTTTATCAATTCTTATATCAACGGAAAATCTCGTAAAGAGGTAGTAAAAGATTTTGTAAAGATTTTAGAACAAGAAAAATACCGAAAGTTAGGCACGGATAAAGACGAAAGCAAAAGGCTACAAATCATCAAACGCAAGATTACGCAACAGCTGAAAAAGACGGAGGTAAAAGAAAAAATAGCCGAAACCAACGAGAAATTAGAAGAGAAACGCAAAGAAGAACGCTCGGTCTGGCTAAAGCCAGGGCAGCGGGTTCGTATCAGTGGTTCTACCAGCGTAGGCACAATAGAGAAAATCACGAAAAACAAAGCGATTGTTAATTACGGAACCTTCAAAACCACCATTGCTACAGATGAGCTGGAAAGAATTTAAACAATTGGACTTATTCAGCTTTAATAAAAAATGCTTCCGAAGAGGAAGCACTTTTTATTAGATTGAATTAAGCTTTGATGTACATTGCTTTTTTGATTTCTTCTTTTACTTTTTCCAATTTTGGGAACCACTCTGCAAATAACGCTGCAGAATATGGTGCTGGAGCATCTGGAGTAGTAATTCTCTTGATAGGTGCATCAAGGTAGTCAAAGGCTTTCTGCTGTACCATATAGGTAATCTCTGATGCTACCGAACCAAATGGCCAAGCCTCTTCTAATACCACTAGGCGATTGGTCTTCTTCACAGATTCTAAGATGGTATCGTAGTCTAATGGACGCACAGTTCTCAAATCGATGACCTCTACAGAGATACCTTCTTTAGCTAAGTCTTCTGCTGCTTGTAATGCCAGCTTCATAATCTTACCAAAGGATACCAAAGTAACATCTGTTCCTTCTTTTTTGATATCAGCTTTACCTAATGGCAAGTAATATTCTTCCTCTGGAATTTCCATTTTATCGCCATACATCTGTTCAGATTCCATAAAGATAACAGGGTCGTTATCTTGGATAGCAGTTTTCAATAGCCCTTTAGCATCATAAGGATTAGATGGCACTACTACTTTTAGCCCTGGGCAATTGGCATACCAACTTTCTAATGCCTGAGAGTGGGTAGCACCCAGCTGTCCTGCAGAAGCCGTTGGACCACGGAACACGATAGGGCAGTTCCACTGTCCACCACTCATTTGGCGAATTTTTGCAGCATTATTGATGATTTGGTCTATCCCTACCAAAGAGAAGTTGAAGGTCATAAACTCTACAATTGGGCGGTTACCATTCATTGCGGCACCTACGGAAATCCCTGCAAAACCAAGCTCAGCAATAGGAGTGTCTATTACTCTTTTAGGTCCAAACTCAGCGAGCATTCCTTTAGAAGCTTTATAAGCACCATTATATTCTGCCACCTCTTCCCCCATAAGGTAGATGGATTCATCTTTACGCATTTCTTCGCTCATTGCCTGTGCAATTACCTCACGAAAAGTATATTCTGCCATTGTTATTATAAATTTTTTGAACTGCAAAAATATGAAAACTTTTTGATAAATAAACCTTGATTTCTGAAAATCGCATTCAATAGTTAGGCAAAAAAAACTGCTTTACTTTAGCATTGAAAAAAGGGAAAACCTTTTCAGATTTTCCCTTTTCAAAATATTGTAAATATAGTATTCTACTCTACTATTCTCACTTTGTAGTCTTCTACTTCTCCGTATTTGAATTGGTTGACTGATGTTTCAGCACCTATTAAATTTCCTTCACAAGCACTTGCAGGAGCAGAGTTGATGGATGGTCCTACTTTCAGTGCAACACGCATTCTGAGTGATTTGTTGACCACAGCGTTGCTTGGTACGCTGAAGGTATAGGTTTTAGTGAGCGTTCCTACGTTGTCATTAGAAGGGTCTTCTATGAAATCTTTGATGACTCTTTCGTTCTCGCTCAACTGACCATCTGCGTTGAAATCAACCCATACACTAAAGGTTTCATAATAGTCTTCACCTCCAGGGAATGTGACTTGTAGTGAAAGTTGGTTATTTTGAGAATCTTTTTTCAGAGTGATGGTTTTATCACTGTCTTTAAAATAATCACTATAGCCGTTGCCTGTGGAAGTGTTGTTGAGCAACGCTTGTCCATCAGCACTATTAATGCTGATATTAGAAATATATTCCATTTCAGAGTTTGTTGCTATTAGCTTACAATACTCCACATCTGGGATAGATACTTCTAAAATATTTGTGAAAGCACTGGTAGTAGTTCCATTGCAAACTTGTGCTACTTGAATTTCGTAAGTATCTCCACGCTCTACGCCTGTTATCTGATAAGAGGCATCGTTGGTCTCGGTTTGTGTCCAATTGGTAGTGCCTTTTACGCGGTATTTTACAATGTAGGTAGCCTCCTTGGTTTTATTCCAAGTGAGTGAAATCTCATCGTTAAGGTATTGTCCTGTTAAATTTCTAGGAGCATCAGCACTACAAGCTTCAGGGTCGGCAACAGTTAAGACAGGACTTACGGCATAAAAAACATTATCTATCGCCGATATTCTGATTTGAATATTTTGTCCTATAAGGCTATTGGATAGGGTAGCGTTTTCGGAGCCATCGTTCGGGGTTGACTCTGCTACGGTTATCCAGGTTGCTCCCTTATCAGTAGTGTAGTCAATTTTCACATTAGCTACATTATATGGAGATTGGTCTGTATTTGCCACGTCCCAAGTGATAGCGCTACCATCGGTATAAAAGGTATTGCGATTTTTCACTACAAAAGGTCCATCTGCACCTACTGTAATGGTTTGAGAAGCAATACCTACCTGCTGTTGATCTACGGTAGGGTGGTTGTCTCTAACGGTAAGCGTGAATTGCATTGTTCTTGCTACGTTAGAAATGGTTTCCCAATCGCTCACTTTGGTAAGTTCTCCGTTCATTACGTGGGTAAGTTTAGGGAAATAGCGGGTAGGGCTTTCTCCTGGTGCGATGGAACGGAAATTGGCACCATTGGTTCTTGTAGGTGACACTCTAGTGACTGCTGTGGTAGCGGAGTTTTCTTGCTCCCAAGTGTAGGTGAGGGGGTCGTTTTCCGCATCTGTAACATTAGCACTTAGCACAAAAGCTGTTCCTTTCGGAATGGTATATTGGTTCAATGCAGCAATCTGTGGTGGTGTGTTGGCAACAGCTGTTTCTGTATCACAAGATTTACTGGTGAGGACGTTTTGCATTTGTCTTATACTCGCAATGCTGAAATAAGCATCGGAGTTATTTTGTACGTTATAATAAGTAATGCCCGCATAGCCCATAATGGTAGAGCCAGAGCCTGGTTCTACTTGTGCACCTGTGTTTTCAATACCGTGGGAGAAGGTATGGTTGGCTCCCATTTGGTGTCCTATCTCGTGGGCTACATAATCGATGTCAAACGTATCGCCGTGGGGAACTTCATCTGCTGGAGAAGTATATGCAGAACCTTTACCAACACCAGTTACGTAGCCAGCGGCATTCACTCTAGGGTTGGTGCATATGCAACCGATACATCCTGCATTACCGCCACCACCACTTGCACCGAAGAGGTGTCCTATATCATAGTGATCATCGCCTACCATACGGGTAAGGGTGTTCTGTAGCTCTAGTGTCCAAGCACCACCAGTGCCATCATCGGCATCAGAATATGGATCCGTCAGAGGGTCATCAAAAATGACTTGTGGTGCATCTACAAGGGTGAAATGGGTAGCCATATCTTTTTCAAAAACGCCATTCACTCTGGTAAGCGTTGCATTAATCTGTGCTAGAGCTTGTGCTGTGCCTCCAAAGTACTGAGTATATTCTCCCGTTACAGAAACAGCTAGCCTCAATGTTCTATATTTCTGATCAGAAGAAAAAGGCGTATAGCTATTGCTTAGTTTTTGAGAAGAAGCTTTTTTATAAAGAGCTTTGATTTGATTCTGTTCTTCTACGCTCTCATTTGTAGTACATTCAAAAGCCTTTCCGCTGTGGGTTTTGTTAGATTTTTCTTTTACAATGTAGAGGTCTTTTGTGGTTCTTTCAGGGTCTATAAACTGCATCTTATTGCCTTCCATAATCATTGATTGGAAGTTGTAAGGCGATACACTGAAACGCACCGTTCTATGAGGATTTTCTGTAGAAACCCCATAGTATGATTCCAATTGATAGCGAGCGGCTAGGCTAGGTGCCACCACAGGAAGAGACTTGATGTAAAAAGTTTCTAGTTTGCCTTCCAAAGTAGGAATTACCAAAGTAGCCTGACTGCCTTTAGCGGTAGAAGACTGAGCTAAGTAGTTTCTAAGGCTTTGTAAATCTAATTGATAAGTATTGTACTGTTGTTTGCCAGATAGAGCTGTGCTCTCTGCTTTTTTCCAATAGTTCTGAGCATAAAGCAAGCTTCCTGAAATGACAGAAAGAGCAAGTATTATTTTTTTCATAGTTATTTCTTAATGAATTTGAAGGTTTGTTTTACATTGTCTCCATCCACTAGAGTCAAGAAATAGATGCCTTGTGGTAATGCTTTTACATCTACTTCTTTGGTAGAGCCTGTTAGTACCAATTGTCCCGCATTATTGTGGATATCATAGTGTTTTATCTTTCCTTGTCCGCCAATATGTAAGGTTTCCGCTACAGGGTTTGGATAAATCGCAAACTTCTCTGCAGATAACTCTTGAGTAGATAGATTTTCCTCTTTTACTACTTTTACTTCATCTAGCAGAAGTACAAATTGGAAGAATGTTTTATAATGTCTCCAATAGAATCTTACTTTTTTACCTTTATAAGCAGAAAGGTCTATCTCTTTGGTTTTCGCTACCGACTGCCCGTTGAAGTTTTCTTCATCTATAGGAGCTAAGAACGGATTAAATTTTGCACCTTCTTCTACTATGTAGAGTTGATAGGTAATGTCACTCATATCAGAGGTGGTAACTCCAATTTTAAAGCTTAGTTTGCTTTTTCCGTCTGCAGGAATATCTATGGCTGGGCTCACCACTAGGTCATCTACATCCAAGGGAGCATTTTGCCCAGGGTTTAAATTATAAGCGAAAGACCCCGCCATATGACCGGCATCTCCATCCCATCCTGCTAATGCAGTAAAATCATCACTTCCCTGGAGAATGCTCCAAGCCTCGTCATCTCTATCTCTATCGAAGCCTAGCCAATCTACGATGTTGTCTGGATTGTTGAAGTTTTCGTAAAAAATAACTTCTTGTGCACTGCCCCAGAATCCCATAAGGGCTAATGCGGTCATTGATAGTTTTTTCTTCATATACTATATTTTTTCCTTGAAGCCGAATTCACTTCAAATGTTAAAGTGTGCTAAATTATTAAATCCAAACAATATAAACAAGTATTTTAAACAAAAGTTTAAATTAAAATGCAACATTTATTAGAAATAAGATATTTTCAAAACCATTTACACTTTAAATATTCTAAATTTTATCATTAAAAAATCTTCAATCTTTTATAGACTGAAGATTTTTTAACAGATTTATCCTAAAAAAGAATATTGTATTTTATTATTTCTTTACCACTTTATGAATGATACTTCCGTGTTCAGTTTGGATTTGTAACCAATACAGCCCTCGGTTTAAATGTTTTACATTGACGGTGCCATCAGACCATTGGATAGGAATATTCTGTCCCAATTCATCAAAGAGTTTAATGTCTATAATGCGATGCTCCGTCTGGATATAAAGTTTCTCCGTAGTTGGATTGGGATAAACACTGAAAGAATTGGAAGAAACGCTTGCTAAAGACAGATTTCCGCAGTTGTCCTTCACATCTATGGAAGCAGGTAAGGTAGCAGGCAAAGCATCATTGCAATCTTTCAAAATGGTGGTAAGCGAGGTGCTGCCTTCTACATTGAGGATGCTGATGTTTTCCGCATCTCCATTTTGAAAATCTAAGGAGCTAAGTGCGGTATTGTTCTTGAGAAAGATACTTTTCAAAGCGGTATTGCCTTTGAAGCCCAGCGTTGTAAGCTGATTATTATCCACATTCAGCCAATTGAGTTTTGATAATCCCGTGAGGTCTAAACTCTGCAACTGATTGCTATCTAAGTGAAGTCTTAAAAGCGATTGATTTCCACTCAGATTAATGGTATTAAGTTGATTCCTAACAATATTTAATGTGCTTAGTTTGGGCAATTGAGAGGCGTCCAACTCCGTCAAAAGATTGTCATTTAGATAGATGAATCTTAATTTATCTTGTTTAGGAAGTAATAACTGAGTGAGTTGATTAGAAGTAAGTTCCAAGTTACTCAATTCCGTAAGCATACTCACATCTAATGCCCCTGCTATTTGATTTTGTTTTAGGTTGAGGACAGAAAGTTTTGTAAGTTGAGAAACATCAATAGAAGTAAGTTTAGAATTTACGAGAGTAAAATTAGTAAGATTTATAAATGCTTCAATTCCCTTTGCTGAAACAATATCTTTGTTTCCTACTGGATCTGCCAATCTAATTATGGTAACTTTCTGGGCTTCCTCAAAAGAGATTTCGCCATCTTTATTGGCGTCCACCGTAGGGTAAGCTTTTAGTATGGCTTCTTTTAGTTTTACATCTTCAAAGCTAACGGCATCGGTAGAACTTTGAGCATAGCCCAATACACTGCTTGCTAAACAAAACGCTGTGGTAACAGATTTAAGAGAAATAAAATTTTTGGTCATAATAGTATTATAAAAGGTTAAACGATATAGCCACTCATTTTAAGTCAGCTGTAAATGAATAGGTCTATAGGATAAGATTTCTGAAAAAAATATTGGTGAATTTTACTCTATCCACCAATATCTTTATAAAACTATTTTACAATAAGTTTTGAAGTAAAGGTTCTATTTTCGGTAGAGATTTTCACAAGGTAAACTCCCGTTTTAATGCCTTGAAACGCCAATCTACCTTGGACAGCTTTGCCCTTTTGGATGAGTTTACCATTTAGAGTATAGATTTCCACCTCTGCATTGGAAGCATTGGTAATCTGGATAAAATCTGTGGCAGGGTTTGGATAAATCTTGAATTGCTCTTGTTTTATATCATCAGTGTGGAGAGTCCGTGTATCTATATGATAAGTTTTCTCCGCTAATTGTCCATTAGAATTAAAACTCACAACGATATCTACTATACCCTTTCCAATAGGTGTTAGAACAAGTTCATCTTGTTCATTTATTTCAGCTTGTACCAAAGATGGATTAGAATTAGATTTAATAGATTTTACAATTGCTCTTTGTAGATTATCCTCATCCGATACTACATCAACCAAACTAATCTTTTCTTCTGCATTAAGTGCTATATATTCCTCACTAGAACCATTAATTGTAGGCATTACATTATCTGGAAATACTGGCATCGATTGAAACCAATAATAGTCATTTAGCACCTTTGTATCCGTTAATTCCCCATTAGAACTAATAGTATGTATCCAGTTTTTTTGATAATTAGCTCCCCAACCACTTTGTGTTGTCGTAAGTATCAATTCATCTGATATAGGATTCAATCTAAGGGCGGCACCATAAGGGATTTGTTTTGGTGAAGCATCTTGACCTGGTATCGTAGCAAAGTTTTCATTAAAAGTTTTGGAAGTAATGTCAAATTTAACAATTTGAGTTCCTGATGACCAACTACTAATAGAATTAAGCCAATATAATGCGTTCTGCTGAGTACTATATGTAAAACTTCCTGCATTCCAAGCTCCCCAAGCCGTAAAATATTTGGTCTGAGGAATAATATATTCTGTAGTAGTAAATGTTATTGGATGAATATTCACCAGTTTTGTACTCTGGATAGCCCAAATACTTCCATCCTTAGCTTGTGTGATAGACTGGAAATCTCCTTCAATAGTATTTTTTAGTGTATGAGTTTTAGGGTCTATTATCAAGATTCCTGCATTTTGTTTTACAGCAAATACATATTGAGAGGAACGAATCATATTACCTATTTGCCCGCTATACTGTGAACCACCTCCAGTTCCTGGTATGATATTTCCCACATTCATATTAGCGATGTCAAATGTAACAATACCATTACTAGCTCCTATATATCCTATATTTTCATTAACGCCTAAAAAGGAACGCCCATCACCGCCACCAATACCATCAAAACTAGCTATTTTTTTCAGCGTTTTAGCGTCTGCTACTATTAATCTTCCGCCTTTATCTTCATAATTTTGTTTAGAAACAATGTATAGTTTACCTCCATAGATAGTGCCGTAAGCAGCAGTATTTCCCAAGGTTTTTCCCTCATTAACCATATTATACACCTTATAATCCACTACGCCATTATTTCCTATAAAGTTAAGTGTTCCTCCTTCGTGCCCGAACCATCCTTCATTCAAAACAAAATAGCCATCTGTAAAATTACTTCTTTGAACATAAGCAGATACAGGGGTAAAAGTAGTGGCTATAGGTAAAGTATTAAATTGTACAGAGAAATTCCAAAGATCCCAAGAACCATCCTTTAAAGTTCTTCCACTTGCTCCTACACTAGAGAAAGCGAAACTAGTTTCAGTTTCCCTTGTATAGTAACTCCAAAATCCTTTTTCTGTCCAGCCAGATTGCCAACGATCATTAGTATCAATAGAAGTATATGAATCAAAATCATAACTCGTAGTTCCTATAATGCCATCTGTAGGATATTTAGGGTAAGTAAGGTTTCCATCTTTATATAACCCCACACTCCCAATATTATCAGTATCAAAACCCAATCCTCCTATTGCATCTCCATACTGTGTACCTCCATATATCAAAGAATAAAATCTAGCATCTGCCTTTGCTATTGCCTTTAGCATATCTACTCCAGTAGCTTCTCCATTCCATCTGAATCCCCATACCAATGCACTGGGATTTTGAGTATCATTCCACTGAACAACAAAGGCTGCTTTATTTTCGCCCTCTCCCACCCAGTAGGTAATATCATCCATTGTAAAGCTAGCATCATAAGGAAGATATGCTGTTGGTTGAGATTTGATATCCTTTCTTGGGATACCTTGCACGGTAATCTGTGCATTAGTAAAAAATGCAAACAAAACCAATAATGTAAAAAAGTAAAACTTTCTCATAATGTTTAAAATTTAATATACTTTAATTATTTCAAATATAAATTATATGCACCTGATACCTCAGTAGAAACCTCTCCCAGCCATCCAGCTTCTTGATTAACACCTGTATACACTTTTACAAAGTTTATCCCTGGAAGTTTTACATAGTTTCCGTAGGCATCTACAGCCCAAGAAATATCTATATCAGAAGCTTCATCATTATTAGGAGCATTATCTGCATAGCCATAGGCATAAGACTTCCCTACCCAATAATTGCCCGTTCCACTTTGGTCATAGAAATTATTTTCTAGTTTTGTTCCTCTAAAAGTATAGGAAGTATCTGCAATCCAAAGTGGATAGTAACTCTGTGTATGAAACATTATTTTGCTCTTATACCCAGAATTTCCTTGATTATCTTCCCATCTGATGTATTGAGTATCCGTCTGCCAAGATGCTCCTGGCACAGCTGGTTTATTATCATCTGGTTTATAATATGTAATCTGATAATTCTTAATAGTTTTATCCTTAAAGTATTCGCTACCTGCTATCTCATACCATTCATCATCATCAGGCTTTCCGTTTTTATTTTTATCATAGGCTACCATAATGATACCTGGTTCACAAGAGCCAGAACGAGCATCTTGACTAGCATTTGCCCAAAAAGCATTTCCCAAAATCTTGAAATCTCTTCCCTCTAAATTAGGAATCGTGTGATCAAACCCAAAAACCACATAGCCTCCATATCCCCCTAAGCTAATCATCTCATTACTTAGTAAAGCTTTTCTTGCCTTTTGTCTCAGATCCTCTGCGGTGTTTCCTTGTTCATAAGAAGGCATTTTATTCACAAACTGCCCTACTGCTGGGCGATACTCTAAAACATCCGCTATATATTTACTATATGGTAAACTTTCCTTCATTACAGAGATTTTAGTAGGATATTCCATTACCTTTTCCCCTTCATATACCTTCAAAATAATGTCGTAATTTTTCGCATAAGGGCTAATGAATTCCAATGTGGACATTTGGCTAAGCAGAGAATCTTTAGTCGCATTATTTCCATCTGACACTTTAGCATACCATTCTACCTTTGAAGATTCTTTAGCTCCAGAGCTAATGTTGAGCACTTTGAAACGGACAATAGAATAATGATTTTCTATGGTGATTGAAGTAAGACCATTATCCTCTTCTACTCCTCTATCATCTTTGCAAGAGAACATCGCTAGTAGCGTCCCAAATAGAAGTGTGTTTTGGGTAATTATTTTTCTCATTAGTATATATTTTATTCTATTTATTATACAAAAAAGCGATATGAGCAGGGATATTTCCTGCCTCTGTTTTCCATTTTAGTTTTCCATTTTTATCAAAACAATAGATATAACCCGTAGAAACATAATTACGAGCATCTGTAAGGAAAATTTCTTCCGTGATGGGGTTTACAGCAATCCCATATGGTGTTTTGATTTCCTCTTGATAGCTTGCATCTACTATTTGTTTAGAAATAATTTCTTCAGTTTTTACATCTATAATTCCGAAGGTCTTGGTGTAAGAATGGGTATTGTAGCTAAATTCATTACCGTAAAAATAGAGCTTATCATTAGCGATAGTCATCCCACTCACAGCAATACCAAAATCTTTTTTCACTGTTCCCGTTTGGCTATCCAACAGATAGAGATTAGAAGGTGTATTATAATAGTCTCCTCGTGAGCTCACATATAAGTCTCCATAAGCATCTTTCTGCATACGATGAAGATTGATACCTACTTCTATCTTTTGGACTTCCCTAAAATGGTCTAAATCTATCACCGAAACAGTATTATCATAGTTCGGAAAACGATACCCTCCAGAGTTGGCTACAAATAACTTTCTCCCCACTACCTGCAATTCCTCTGGCTGATATCCTACTATGGACTCTCGGGTAATAGATAGAGAAAGGGTGTCTATCTCTACTACTTTTCCTAGTGGTGCATTAGGGTTAAGTTCTACCGACCCCGCGTAGCTTGTAGCATAGGCTTTTCCTCCAAAAAAGGTAAGGTATCTACAGTTTTGAAGAGGAATACTGGTGATTCTCTTGGCGGTTTTAGCATCTAAAACTTCTATTTTATTAGACACATTAATCACGGCATATAGCTTTCCTCCATAGATTTTAATATCATTCCCCACATCTCCCAACTCTTTCACCACATTAGGATTTATGGTAGCGTAGATATTTCTATGATAAGTTCCTGTAGTATAATCAAAATAATCTATTGTAGCTTTATTACTCCCCATATTACCTTCATTCAAAAGATAAAAACCTCGGATAGCTGCATTCTGTGGCGGTGCTATAGTCTCTCTCTCTTCTGATATAATATATTCATCTCCTCTACAAGAACATAGAGTAAACAAAACGATAATAAATAGAACTACGCTTTTCATAATACAAAACTTAAAATAAATCTATAATTTCTACCCGGCATTGGATAATTGAGAACTACATCATAGTATTGATTCAAAATATTATTGATTTCAAAACTCGCTCTAAACTTATGCTCGCCCCAAAAGATGTTTTTATGAAGGGATAAATCGTGAGTGTACCAAGGCTGTACATAGTTGTATCTTATGTTGTTTTGCTGTGCATCATACCGTTCACCTACATAAACAAAGCTATAATTGAAACCCCAAGTCTTATAATCTGCCAATAAAGAAAAACTCCCAGAATGCCACGGCGTATAAGGAATCTGATGTCCATAATAAGACTCAGCTCTATCTGTAAAATCTCTTGCTCTTTGATAAGTATAATTGAGTAGTGGTTTTAAGTATAAACTTCCCAAATGCAATTCAGACTGTACATTCATATCTATACCTAAGATTTCCACATTACCTAAATTTAGCATCATCCAGCGAAACATACTACCATTAGGAGCTGCTATAATTTTGTCTTCCACCTTATTAAAATATCCATCCATTTTTACATTAATGGATTTAAAGATAGGATGAGATATCTTTTTTTTGTAAGCAAATCCTAAATTGTACTGAGAAGTATACTCTGGCTTCAGAAAAGAATTTCCAATCATTGTATAATATAAATCATTGAAAGTAGGCATCCTGAAAATCCTCTTATAAAACGCTCGAAGATGAAAATCTTTGCTCTCAAATGGCTGATAACTCAAAAAGAGAGCTGGTGTCCATTCCGCTTTATCGGGAGACTTGGTATTTCGTTCTACATTTTCTCTCACGAAAGTTCCTAAAAAACTTCCCATAAATTTTAAACGCCTCCATTGGTAAGTACTTGCCATAGCTAATAAAGAAGTAAAACGCTCTGGATAAGAGAAATTAATCAGATTAGCATCTAAATTATTATACTGAAAATCATAACTCAGATTAACATCCCAAACTGGCGATATAGTATAAAGATTTGAAGTTGAAAAATACAATTCTCTCTGGATATATTCGTTTTCTACGGGATAAGCAGCCTGTGTACGCACAGTATCTATAAAATGGGTAAAATCATAGGCAGCTTTGAGCTTCAATTGAGTTTCAAATTTTGGGAAAAGTTTCTTCCTCCAATGTCCTTGCACAAAAAAATTTTCATCTATTAGCCGTTGTCCCCTCGCTCCAAATCTACCGTTTACAATCGCCGCAGGAATCCCTCTATCTGATAAATAAGCATAACCACGAACTGCCCAATCTCCTCCATCCATCTTCCCATACCAACCACTTTCAAATCGCTTAGCGGTAATATCGCCATCCAAACGCTTGGCAATTGTATCATATGCCACAGAATTATCCAAATTCAATCTCCTATATCTATACTTGTAAACCCCATCACTCTGCAAAAATTCCGAACTAAAACTTGCAGAAATACGCTCTGAAATCTTTCCCTCTATACGAAAAGATGGATTAAATAAATCAATAGAACTATTCTTTAAACGAATCGTAAGATTGGTCTTCCTTCCTTTTTCAAAAGACGGAACCTTTGGCTGTAGATACACAGAACCTGATGCTCCAAAATCTTTAGCAGGTTGAAAAATATCGCTTTTCTGCCCATTATATAAGGAAATCTCTTCAATATCATCAAGAGAAAATCTCCCTAGGTCAACTACTCCATTCTGAGCATTTCCAAGCTGGATACCATCATAAAATACACCAATATGCTGGCTACCCATACTACGGATATTAATAGTTTTTAGCCCACCAATACCTCCATAATCTTTAATCTGAACTCCAGAAAAATATCGCATCGCATCAGCTACAGAATGACTATTCATACGATCCAAAGTTACTCCTGAAAGAGTTTGAGCAGGCAGTATTTCTTTAAAATCTCTCTTATAAAGATGTATCTCAGAAATATTTTTGAAACGCAATGAATCATTCTTGTTCTGAGAAAAACAAAATGCAGAAAACAGAAAAATGCAGAATATCAATATCTGCCGAAATATAAATAAATTTGTCACCATTAGCAATTATTAATAATGATGACGCTAATGGATAAGACTACAATTTCTCCTCAAATTAAGAAGAAATCATTGTTCTTAGCTTTATTCCTCGAAAGCGTCAAACCTAAATATTCATTGGCAGGTTTTCTGACTTGCTTCACTCTCGGCATCCTTCCCATTTCAGCAGAAACAGTGGATATTTTAAGCCAAGAACTTTTTTTAGAAGCTCACAGCAGCGGGTCTGTTTTGGATTTTCACCAAATTCCCTTTTAAAACTTTTTACAGTTCACCAATGCCACAAAGATACTAACTTATAATCTAACTTTCAAGAATATTTTTTATCATTCAAGATTTAAAGTTAGAGGTTAGAAATTAGAAGTTAGAAAAAGCGAGAAGGTTGTAAAGCTTGTTGATGGTTGATCGTTGTCGGTTGATGGTGAAAACTCAGCACTCAAAACTCAGCACTTAACACCTATTGATCAATCATTGTACATTGTACATTGTACAACCGTACCCTCGTACAAAGACAAAAAAAAACTCCTCACTGATTTCTCAATGAGGAGTTCAAAATTAAAAACTGGCG
>NZ_JBHMFD010000033.1:0-1254 GCF_042427575.1 Bergeyella porcorum | reverse complement strand
TACACCTGGGCAAGTCTAGGATTGTACTTTCCCTTTGACGAAGAATTCCGTTTTAACTCTCTGTAAATGCTTGAGATATGAACGCCAATTGTATCCGCAATCACTTTTTTTGCCACTTTTGCCTTTAACATTGCGGATATTTGATATCTTTGCATCGAACTGATGCGAGTATAATTTTTGTCAGCCATTTAACACAAATTTTATAATCCATCAGTTTTTTATTTTCAAAAAAAATGCCCACATCCTCAAGACGTGGGCATTTTAATTTAAAATCTGGGTTTAGGGGGGATAAAATCCCCGTTCCTGTACTGTTTCAAGAATCGTCCAGAACGCCTTACATAGACATTCATAGCCGTCCAATTTTTAAATTGGTAGTTATTTTCCAAAAACAAAACAAACTTGTATAAATTACCGACATAGGTGTACTTACACAAAAATTGGCTATTCTCAAAAACAATTACAGAATAATCATTTTTATTTTTAAACTCCTGATTCATTTTGATGTTCGTGTTTCCGTTCGTGGCGGTCTATCTCTCTTTTTATTTGCTTTTTCCGCTCTTTTCTGATGTATTTTTGACGGGCGAAATCTACCAAAAATAATCCAAGTTGCAAAATGAGAGGGGCGAAATAGTGCCAATTGAAAGCTACTACGGTAGCTCCAGCACTGGACAAAGGATATCTGCCAACGAAATCACCAACATCAGTAATAGTATCTATCATCTTTGACGGCATTGTTTTATTTTTTAAGGTTCAAAAAACAAATTACAAACAATACAATTATTTTTTTTTAAGGTTCTGAAAACGAACATCCTATCCGTCACATCCGCAATCTGTATTGATTGGAGATTTACCTGGATTCAAATTGGACGAAGCTTTCAAAATCGGATACACATCGCTACCGTTTTGCAAGAAAACATTATCTCCATCAGTAACGTATGCCGATTGCTTGCCAAAGGTAGTAATAGGGATTTCTGACGGATTATTAGGGTTAAAGGTAATTGGTTTAACTCCTAATGATGGGGTATTTTTTGGCAAATCATCAACTACAACAATCTCCCTTGGAGGAGTAGGGAAACCAGGACTTGTTAACCAATCATCCATTTTAGGTACTTCATCCACACCAGGTGTCTTAATTACAGGTGGAACAGGCTTAACATCGTCTGCCATAATAGGCGTAGTATCAATAGGTTTCTCAGGCGTTCCCTTGTCATCTACAACGATGCTCATTCTAGCCTTTGAGACCTTGAACAGTGC
>NZ_JBHMFD010000032.1:0-5427 GCF_042427575.1 Bergeyella porcorum | reverse complement strand
CTCTCCCGCTCTCGCAGTACCATCGGCGCTGGTGGGCTTAACTTCTGTGTTCGGAATGGGAACAGGTGAGCCCCACCGCTAAAACCACCCTAAAGGCTGTTTATAAGAGGTTAGTGGTTAGCATTTAGATATTAGAACTTAGTAGTCTAACATCTATATTCTAGAATCCAAATTCTAGAATATAATTTCTAACTTCTATCTTATCGGTAATCACATCACAAAGACAAAACCTTCTTACAAAGAGTGCTCAACCATTAGGCTATAAATCTACGGGTAATTAGTACTACTCGGCTATGCTGTTACCAACTTTACACCTGTAGCCTATCAACGTCGTCATCTACAACGACCCTTAAAAGATGTCTCATCTTGAGGCAGGTTTCGCACTTATATGCTTTCAGTGCTTATCCTTTCCAAACATAGCTACTCAGCGGTGCGCCTGGCGGCACAACTGATACACCAGAGGTTTGTTCAACACGGTCCTCTCGTACTAGTGTCAAGCCCTCTCAAACATCTAACGCCCGCAATAGATAGAGACCGAACTGTCTCACGACGTTCTGAACCCAGCTCGCGTGCCACTTTAATGGGCGAACAGCCCAACCCTTGGGACCTTCTCCAGCCCCAGGATGTGACGAGCCGACATCGAGGTGCCGAACCTCCCCGTCGATGTGAGCTCTTGGGGGAGACTAGCCTGTTATCCCCGGAGTACCTTTTATCCTATGAGCGATGGCCCTTCCATACGGAACCACCGGATCACTATGTCCTGCTTTCGCACCTGATCGACTTGTAGGTCTCACAGTCAAGCACCCTTATGCCATTACACTCTACGCACGGTTACCAAGCGTGCTGAGGGTACCTTTGAAAGCCTCCGTTACTCTTTTGGAGGCGACCACCCCAGTCAAACTACCCACCACGCAATGTCCTTCTATCGAAGTTAGGCTCCAAGTAAGCAAAGGGTGGTATTTCAACGATGACTCCACAAACACTAGCGTGCCTGCTTCTTAGTCTCCCACCTATCCTACACATTACTTACTCAGAGTCAATACGAAGTTATAGTAAAGGTTCACAGGGTCTTTTCGTCCCATTGCGGGTAATCGGCATCTTCACCGATACTACAATTTCACCGAGCTCGTGGCTGAGACAGTGCCCAGATCGTTACACCATTCGTGCAGGTCGGAACTTACCCGACAAGGAATTTCGCTACCTTAGGACCGTTATAGTTACGGCCGCCGTTTACTGGGGCTTCAGTCAATCGCTTCGCTTACGCTAACGACCTTCCTTAACCTTCCAGCACCGGGCAGGTGTCAGACCCTATACAGCATCTTTCGATTTAGCAGAGTCCTGTGTTTTTGATAAACAGTCGCCTGGGCCTCTTCACTGCGGCCCCACCGGAGTGGGGCGTCTCTTCTTCCGAAGTTACGAGACTATTTTGCCTAGTTCCTTAGCCACGACTCACTCGAGCACCTTAGGATTCTCTCCTCGACTACCTGTGTCGGTTTAGGGTACGGGCTGCTTCACTCGCTTTTCTTGGATCCAGTTACTCTTACACAGCTTCGCCCGAAGGCTAAGCCTTAACTATTCCGTCAGTCTTTGTAAGTCTGGCTGAACCGTCACTTTTATTGTGAGCAGGTACAGGAATATTAACCTGTTGTCCATCCACTTCCCCTTTCGGGTTCGCGTTAGGCCCCGACTAACCCTCAGCTGATTAGCATGGCTGAGGAAACCTTAGTCTTTCGGTGAGCGGGTTTCTCGCCCGCTTTATCGTTACTTATGCCTACATTTTCTTTTCTATAAGCTCCACAATGCCTCACAGCACTGCTTCTGCGCCGATAGAATGCTCTCCTACCCAGTATTAAATACTGCCATAGCTTCGGTAATATGCTTATGCCCGATTATTATCCATGCCGAACCGCTCGACTAGTGAGCTGTTACGCACTCTTTAAATGAATGGCTGCTTCCAAGCCAACATCCTAGCTGTCAATGCAGTTCAACCGCGTTCTTTCAACTTAGCATATATTTAGGGACCTTAGCTGTTGGTCTGGGTTCTTTCCCTTTCGGACATGGACCTTAGCACCCATGCCCTCACTGCCGACGAACATTTATTAGCATTCGGAGTTTGTCAGGAATTGGTAGGCGGTGAAACCCCCGCATCCAATCAGTAGCTCTACCTCTAATAAACTTAACATCGACGCTGCACCTAAATGCATTTCGGAGAGTACGAGCTATCTCCCAGTTTGATTGGCCTTTCACCCCTACCCACAGGTCATCCGAAGACTTTTCAACGTCAACCGGTTCGGTCCTCCACTTTGTGTTACCAAAGCTTCAACCTGCCCATGGGTAGATCACAAGGTTTCGCGTCTAATCCTACTAACTAACCGCCCTATTCAGACTCGCTTTCGCTTCGGCTCCGATACTTAATATCTTAACCTCGCTAGTAAAATTAACTCGTAGGCTCATTATGCAAAAGGCACGCCGTCACAGCTTAAAGCTGCTCCGACCGCTTGTAGGCGTACGGTTTCAGGTTCTCTTTCACCCTTCTATTCGAAGTGCTTTTCACCTTTCCTTCACAGTACTTGTTCACTATCGGTCTTTCAGGAGTATTTAGCCTTGGAGGATGGTCCCCCCATATTCAGACAGGATTTCACGTGTCCCGCCCTACTCTTTCTTCATCTATATATGCCTTTCGTGTACAGGATTGTCACCTTCTACGATTGTTCTTTCCAAAACATTCCACTAAACATATATAAACTTTTGGGCTAATCCGCTTTCGCTCGCCACTACTTACGGAATCTCTTCGATTTCTTTTCCTCCGGGTACTTAGATGTTTCAGTTCTCCGGGTTTGCTCTGCTTACGCAGTGACAGGCCTTCAACCTGCCGGGTTGCCCCATTCGGATATCTACGGATCTATTCGTGTGTGCCAATCCCCGTAGCTTTTCGCAGCTTACCACGTCCTTCGTCGCCTCTGAAAGCCTAGGCATCCGCCATACGCCCTTAACGATTTCTTTCCTAATTTATTTACTCAAGCACTCTTTGTGCTCGGTTTTCTCTTTGTGATGTCTTTTACCGGTAATGTCAATGATCTTTTTGCTTGTTATATAATGTACAATCTAATATGTATGATGACGGCTCTGTCATCTCTATTCCATATCTATCGTACACCTCAACTATCTCATTATACTTTGTACTTTGTACAATTTATAATAATCTGTGGAGAATAAGGGAGTCGAACCCTTGACCTCCTGCGTGCAAGGCAGGCGCTCTAGCCAGCTGAGCTAATTCCCCCTTTGTTGGTTGTCCGTTGTCGGTTGCTCGTTGTCAGTATCTCCAACAACTATCAACTATCAACTTACAACTATATTAGTAGTCTCGGGCAGGCTCGAACTGCCGACCTCTACATTATCAGTGTAGCGCTCTAACCAGCTGAGCTACGAGACTCTTTTAGACTTCTTGATGAAAGAACAAAGATGAAAGACTTTTTAATCTATCCTCTTTTTTCTTCTCTCTTTCTTCCTTGTAGTCCCTTTCCCTTTACTAATACTTTTTAGGGGTGTTTTCCAACCGAGTAAAAAACCAAAGCTTTCCCTTTGAAATTGCTTCCTTTGTTTTTGACGTTACGTCTCTAAAATGAGATGTTCCAGCCGCACCTTCCGGTACGGCTACCTTGTTACGACTTAGCCCTAGTTACTTGTTTTACCCTAGGCAGCTCCTTTTACGGTCACCGACTTCAGGTACCCCAAACTTCCATGGCTTGACGGGCGGTGTGTACAAGGCCCGGGAACGTATTCACCGCGCCATGGCTGATGCGCGATTACTAGCGATTCCAGCTTCATAGAGTCGAGTTGCAGACTCCAATCCGAACTGAGACCGGCTTTCGAGATTTGCATCACATCGCTGTGTAGCTGCCCTCTGTACCGGCCATTGTATTACGTGTGTGGCCCAAGACGTAAGGGCCGTGATGATTTGACGTCATCCCCACCTTCCTCTCTACTTGCGTAGGCAGTCTCACTAGAGTCCCCAACTGAATGATGGCAACTAGTGACAAGGGTTGCGCTCGTTGCAGGACTTAACCTAACACCTCACGGCACGAGCTGACGACAACCATGCAGCACCTTGAAAAATGTCCGAAGAAAAGTCTATTTCTAAACCTGTCATTTCCCATTTAAGTCTTGGTAAGGTTCCTCGCGTATCATCGAATTAAACCACATAATCCACCGCTTGTGCGGGCCCCCGTCAATTCCTTTGAGTTTCAAACTTGCGTTCGTACTCCCCAGGTGGCTAACTTATCACTTTCGCTTAGTCTCTGAATCTTATCGACCCAAAAACGAGTTAGCATCGTTTACAGCGTGGACTACCAGGGTATCTAATCCTGTTCGCTCCCCACGCTTTCGTCCATCAGCGTCAGTTGTAACTTGGTAACCTGCCTTCGCAATCGGTGTTCTGAGTAATATCTATGCATTTCACCGCTACACTACTCATTCCAGCTACCTCAACTACACTCAAGACTCGCAGTATCAACGGCAGTTCTACAGTTAAGCTGCAGGCTTTCACCACTGACTTACGAGCCCGCCTACGGACCCTTTAAACCCAATAAATCCGGATAACGCTTGCACCCTCCGTATTACCGCGGCTGCTGGCACGGAGTTAGCCGGTGCTTATTCATACAGTACCTTCAGCTACCCTCACGAGGGTAGGTTTATCCCTGTATAAAAGAAGTTTACAAACCATAGGTCCTTATTCCTTCACGCGGGATGGCTGGATCAGGCTTTCACCCATTGTCCAATATTCCTCACTGCTGCCTCCCGTAGGAGTCTGGTCCGTGTCTCAGTACCAGTGTGGGGGATCACCCTCTCAGGCCCCCTAAAGATCGTCGACTTGGTGAGCCGTTACCCCACCAACTATCTAATCTTGCGCGTGCCCATCTTTATCCGCCGGAGCTTTCAATATCAATTGATGCCAATCAATATATTATGGGATATTAATCTTCCTTTCGAAAGGCTATCTCCCTGATAAAGGCAGGTTGCACACGTGTTCCGCACCCGTACGCCGCTCTCATTACTAGTTAGCAAGCTAACCAGCAAATCCCGCTCGGCTTGCATGTGTTAGGCCTCCCGCTAGCGTTCATCCTGAGCCAGGATCAAACTCTCCATTGTATGTTTTTCCTTAACGCTCTCTCAAAGTTCTTTTTTATTTACGCTTTGGTCTTTTCCTTTACTTGGTTGTTATATCTTATTTCAATGATCTCTTGTTCTGCGTTAGTTTTGAGTTTTGAGTGCTAAGTTTTGAGTTTACCACTCCGCTCCAACTAACCTTTTCCGCTTATCAACCCTTCGTTGATTTTGCGAGTGCAAAAGTAAAACTTATTTTTGAAACTACCAAAACTTTTTTGAAAAATTTTTGAAAGTTCTTTTTCGTTCAATCTCCTGCTCCCC
>NZ_JBHMFD010000031.1:0-38481 GCF_042427575.1 Bergeyella porcorum | reverse complement strand
GCATATTCCCCTAACTTTAAGCTGTATGGGGGGAGCATCACCGGAATTAGACGGATAGGGTATTGCTGGGCTTTAAAAAGATAGGTAAATCCAAATAATAAGTAAAAAGCAATGCTATACCAAAAAACCTTATACTTTGTATCCATACTCTTTTACTTTAATTGGTAAACGATTTCTTTCTGAGAGCCAGCTTTGTTGCCTGGTAATAAATATTGTGCTTTTACACGATATTTTCCTTTTGGAATAATACCATAGGTAGATTGTATCAATTGGTTTACAATCTGAGGCCGTGAGTTCAACGGTATATTTACATATTTAGACGATGCCTTAGAAACCAATTCATACCAATCAGCTTTATAATATCTGAACAAGTCAT
Organism: Bergeyella porcorum; assembly: GCF_042427575.1. NCBI lineage: Bacteria > Pseudomonadati > Bacteroidota > Flavobacteriia > Flavobacteriales > Weeksellaceae > Bergeyella > Bergeyella porcorum. Next base: position 38,105 of record NZ_JBHMFD010000031.1, on the reverse strand, counting down.
ATTGATAAGGGAAAACTCTGGTGAGGAAGCTATCAGTTCGAGACTTGTCTAAATACTGCAAATAAGATGGGAAGATGGTTAGGGCTTTGATAGGCGGTATGCCTACTATATCATCTTCATTTCCATCTCTAGTTAATTTTAATTGATCAACAGGATATTTATCGTAGATTAGATTTTTGAATTTATTTGCAAATTCATCGTCCATTAAGGCTGTCATATCAACTAGAGGTTTGTTTTCTGTATACTGGTTGCCAATGAGTTCTACTTCATCAAAAGCTTCGTCAGTATTCATATTATTTTGCAGAAATAAAACATCTGACGAGATAGGCACCCACAAACTATTGAAACCTAAAGAAGATACTTTATGTTCGAAAGTGGAATATTTACTAGTTCTGAACGCGAAAGAAAGCCTATTGATTTCTCCTTCTCTGGAGAGATTCTGCGCTTTTTTTGTGTTTACATCTGAAGTTATTGAAGTTTCTAAGTCGCTATTATCACTAGTATTTTCGTTTTTGATAGTTCCATTTGATTCTAATCTGTCGTTATTACTTCCATTAGTTTGATTAGAATTGTTAGAGGAGCTTTTGCTTTTTGCTAAAATAGCAAAAGTATATTCTTTTTGTTTGTCCAGATTAGGAATTTCAAAAGAAACTATATTGTCAGAATTGTTATAACTGAAATTGCTTTCCTGAGCGTCATTATCAGCTTTAAATCGAGATGCTGTATTCCAGTTAGGATCGTCAAATAAGTAGTCTTGTCCTCTTTTCAGTTTAATGTATCCTTTGTTATTTTCTTTGGTGTAAAAGTTATTTTGATTAATAACAGGATATGCATACTGAATATTGGATAGAGGAATTTTATTAGGAGCAGAACCAGTAGTGAAATTTCTTTCTTCAATTTCGACTGCTTTTTGCCCATTATCCATTACCACTTGGAATATACCGTTTTTTTCTTCCATAAAGCTAACTTGAACAATTGCTTTTAAGGATTTATTTGGAGGAAGTATATCTTCAGATACAAAGTTGGCTACATCTTTAGACTTAGTATATTCTACTTTACCTTTTATTTCATTGCCCTTTTCATCAAGGATAGTCATTTTTTCTACGACTATTTTATAAATATGGTCACCGTCATCTTCTGGAATTACAATGGGTTCGTTAACTCGGAAAGCGAATGTTGCCTGAGGTACAGCAAATACATCAATATCTTTTTCATCCTTTTTTGGAGTAAAATCTGTTATAATTTTCATTCCTCCCAATACAGATTCATTTTCTAACTTGCATTCTTCTCCAAATTCTAATTTGAACCTGAATTTTCCTTTTACTAATCCTCCGAGTAAATTATAGTGACCTCCTAAATAGCCTCTCATCCAATATGGGTTAGGACCTTTGGCCTGAAGTAGAGCAGCCGCTCCTGCTTTAATAATTGGAATTTTCTTTCTTACAAAGAATAGTTTTATTTTAATACCCAGTTCTCCTTGTAGATACACATAGGCCTGTCCATTAGCATACCAACCGTTGATACCTATTGCATCTCCTCCTCTGTTGGTACATTTTGTTTCTTTTCCATAGTCTTTCAGCATAACATCAGCTCCTAATCCTGCTTGAAATCTTGCATATAGGAAAAGTGCTGTCATATCTCCTGTGTCAAACTTGAAGTGAGAACCAAACGCGAAGCCTTTTCCTTCACCCAATGCATTGAGATTCTTCATATAATCAATGTCATCAAGTTGCACACCTAAAATTTGTGCTACTTCTACAGGAGGAGCAGGGCTCTCAGGGATGTGATTACCCACCATTAGATAGCTTTTAGATTCTAAATATAATTTTCCAAAACCTACCCTTAATCCTATCATATCTGCTGGGGTTCCAATATGTAGATACCAATCTTGTGACCCGATGTGAAGAACAGCCCAGCCAGCTCTACCTCCCTCCCCTACTCCACGAATAAAACCTTCAGGGGAGTTGACTTTTACATCTAAGTTGGCATGTAGAACGCGATTATTAAAATCATAGTTCATTGCCATCTTACCATAAATAGTTGACGGAGTGGTAGTCTCCACTGGATAATTTTCATCAACTTCTGAAACATCTAGAAATGACTTTGTGTGCTGATCGTTGGCTATATCTTTTATAAAGTTGGATTTATTTACCATCGTGGTAAACTTATCCTGAAGTTTATCGAATGGCTTAGGTGTAATAAGGGTAAAATCAGAAAGAATTAAAGCCTCTCCTAAAAAGCCAACTTGTTTAATGCCTCCATTTTTGTAGGTGTCAATATTGAAGCCTGCCATAACTGACGCAATGGTTTTAGTACCCACATTTCCAAGTACGCCAGCTCGAAGGGATAACCCCATATTCTCATCAGGCTTAAATATTAAATGACCTGGCCCGTTCCCTTGTTTAATATCATTAATGTTTCTTGCCTTGACAGGAACCATTCTGTAGTATGCACCACCCGTAAAGCCAGTTACCTTAAACCAGCCTGTTCCAATGTTTAATCCATCTACGAAACCATCAAAAGCCCAATACCTAAATGTACTGTTGCCAAAAATGCCATCCACACCTACTCTAACACCTTTAAGGGCCGTTATTTCAGCTTCTAGACTTGCTTGAAATCCATTTCCATAAAGAGGATCGTTTCTCATCAACTTCAGATAACCTGAAACTATCGCTACACCTACATCTACATTTCTAAATCCTAATTTTGATAATGAAAAACCATTGTATTTCCAATCCTGCCGATTATCATTGTTCTCTATTAATCCATGGATAACAATACCACCTGTTGCAGAAAATTTATTTTCTTGAAGCCCTACTTTAAGTTCAAAACCTAGATTTGCTCTTTGTTCATCAATACTTACGAATACATTATTTAAACTTGCGGGAAATCCTGCTAGTTTCTGCTCTCCTTCTACACCAAAATATTGTGCTGTAATAAAAGGAGCTTTAGTTTGTAATACTAACTCTTGGAACTTAATGCCTTTAAATTCTACATCTTTTTTTTCTTCAGAATTTGTTTCATTTGTGTTAGAATTAGCACTAATTTCTAGACTACCGCTCAATATTGCCCTTGGTAAAAACTCTCTGTGCTTTACAAGCATCTCTATAGAGGAGCCTTTGGCTATTTTTGCCTTAGCACTCCAAATATCAAAATCAATATCCTCTCCAATTTCTACAGCAAGGAGATAGTCTTCTTCTGTCATTCTTCCTGTATAGAGAAGATATCCAGTTGGTGTTTTTGGCTTTTCTGCAATATTTTTATCTGAAGCAGATGTTTCAGACTTTTCCTGTGTGTTTTTTTGAATAGGAAGCTGTATTTTGCCAGCTAGTTCTGCACCAACAATTTTTGACGCTGCAAGACTAATTCCTATTTTATCTAAAGAATATTTCCAGGCATTTTCGCTATTGGTAATTCCTCGATCTAAAGGGAATATATTCTCAGCTGTGAATGTACCCGAAACGCCATAGTTATCTAAAAGCAATCTATAGGCAGAAAAATTTACTCTACTATTTGTTTTGTCTGATGTTTTAAATTCTTGTGGTAGCCCTACTCTTAAAGTTTCAACATATATCCCTCTCCAAGATTCAGCTCCAGAGATTAAATAGCCATTTCTATAATAATATTCTGGAAATTTTACCTGAGCATCAGTTCTAAGGTCGCTTAGATCTAATACAGCATTGTTTACAAAAAAAGATAAAAATCCCTTATCGGGATTTTGTGCTTGTTTGGTAATTGCAAACGGACTTATGCTTACTTTTACTAATAAATCATTCCAGCTTAAAGCCTTTATGAAAAAATCTCCTTTTACTCTATTGATTTTGTTGTGTTGTCCAGTTTCGGGAAGTATATTTCCTGATTCGTCTAAAGGGACTAGAACTTTTCTTGAAATTTGAACATTCCCTTTTAAAGATAATTCTTTAATACCATCACAATCTATGGTTACAAATGTTTTATCGTTATAACTCTCACCTGATAACTTATTAATTTCCCCTCCCTCAAGGGTCAGCATCCATTCATTTTTATTGAAAGGGATGAATACATCGCCCAGAAGTGAAAGCTTTGCGTCTCCTATGATTTTTCCTTTATAAGATAATTTAACTCCTTCTGCCCCGAAATACAACTCTTTTTTGCCCCCGTCCATTCCTTGTTGAGGCGTTTTGACTCTTGCATAAACATTGATAATAGCATATTCTGGAGTAAATGTTGCTTTTGTAATTACCAAACTGTATTCAACATTATCCGACCGAGTCTCTCGTATGCCTATGGGAAGTTCGGTAAGCTCATTTGGATTTATAGATTGAACAATATGCCCTTTGCTTATAGCTTCATCTAATGCCGCCTTTGCTTTTGCAATCTCTATATCCGTAGTAGCATTGGGTGAGAATGAATAAAAATCTAGAAATTTATCATTATGACTTAAATTCTGAATGTTAGTATTCAGAGTATAATGATAATCTATTAATTCTATCCTTCTTTTATTTATGGAATCATTAACTGGAGCTTCATAAAAAGCTTTTATTGAAAAAAAACAGGAAAAAAGGATAATTAAAAATAATAATTTTTTTACCATACAATGTTTTTTATAGGACAAAGATAATGCTTTTTAGCAAATTGCGATTATTTAAAAATGTGAAAGACCGCTTTTACTTTTATATTCTGAAAACTCAAAAACAAATTGAAAAATGAGCTAAGATTACCCCGAAAGTTGGATTCTGTGGAATAATAAAGTTTAATTTAACATATGAAAGGGGGGATATATGAAAAATGGAATAAATTAAATAATTATTTTTTATAACTGATTTATTTGTATTTTTGTAGCAAACTTTTAAGAATGAATACTAAGGTCATTTCAATCATCACAGAAAAAGGGGGTGTAGGAAAAACTACCACTACTATCCATCTTGGTGCAGCATTAGCAGAAAATAAGAAAAGAGTATTATTGGTAGACTTTGATGCTCAGCGAAATTTATCCATCGGATATAAAATACCAAAAGATTATTCTTATACTGTGAAAAATCTATTAGAAAAGACAGGGGAGTTTCGTATAACTCAAAAAGGGGAAAATCTTTTTATCTTGGCAGGCGATAGGAATATAGAAAAATCTAAAAGAGATAGAACAGTATTAAGAGATATGCTAAATATTTTAGGAGAAAAATTGAATTTTGATTACATTATCATTGATTGCCCTCCTCGTCCACTTACAGGAGATTTGGGACTTGGAGAGATGGCTTTGGCATCATCAGACTATGTACTATCCCCAATTGAAGCAGAAGAATATTCCATTGAGGGGATTAAGGAACTTTTACCGAGCTTAGTGAATATTAAAAATAAGTACAATCCCAAACTGGAGTTTTTGGGTTTTTTCTTCAATAAAGTTCTTACCAATACTCGTAACTTTAGAGAATATAGAGAGTTAGCTCTTCAGCAGGCAAAAGGCTTCTTCTTTGGAACTTTTATAAGGCAAGATGTAAATGTAGAAAATGCAAAAAAGGAAGGTAAAACGATTTTTCAAATCGCTCCAAACTCCCGTGCTAGTGAAGATTATAAAAATTTGGTACAAGAGATACTGAATAAAATAAATAAGTTAAATAATTGATTTAATTTATACAACTATGAAATTCCTGTCCCCCCCCCCTTTAATTAGGGTAAATAAAATAAATAACTTATTTATTTTAAATATTTGTTTATATAAGAATAGATAATCGGAATAATTCCGATTATCTATTTTATTTATTACATTTGTGGAATGAAAATAAATAGAATGTTCTCTGATCATATTATTTCCCATCAGGTTCTACTGTCTTTGTTAGAAGGGTACAAACGACCAAATGATAAAATTTCGGAAATGATGAAGCAAGGCGAACTTATTTCGCTCAAAAAGGGATACTATATATTTAATCAAGAAATAAAGCCTGAAAGATTTAGTATAGCTAATGCTCTATATGGGCCAAGCTATATCTCTATGGAATCAGCCTTTTCTTTTTATGGAATGATACCAGAGCAAGTTTTCTCAATTTCATCAGCAACGCTAAAAGCTACCAAAATTTTTGAAAATAAAATAGGTAGATTTGAATATATCAATTTATCTCCATCTTATTATGCATTGGAAATCCAATTTTTGGAACTTAGGGAAGGACAGTTCTGTCTAATTGCTACCCCCGAAAAAGCGTTGTGTGACAAAGTTGTCACCGAAAAAAAACTTCAACTCCGAAGTGTGAAATCTGCACAAGAGTATCTGATAGAAAATTTGAGAATAGATGAATATCTCCTCCGAGAGATAAAGATAAATAAATTAGAAAAAATCCTTTCTCTGGCACCTAAAAAAAACACATTAGAACAAATAATAGCAGCAATAAAAACAATATGATAAAGGAATGGATAGAAAGCTATACTCCTAAAACAAACGAGGACTATAATCAGGCTTTGCGTGAAATTATGCAACGAGTTGCATTAGCAGGACTGCATAGAGGGCGTTTTTTTGAAAAAGCCTCTTTCTATGGAGGGACAGCATTGAGAATTTTTTATGGTCTTAATCGCTTTTCAGAAGATTTAGATTTTTCCTTATTAAAGGAAGATCCCGAATTTTCATTAGATACTTATTTGAAGTATATAGAGGAGGAGTTTATTGCATTAGGACTAAAAGTTTCGGTAAGAACAAAAGTGAAATCTGTAGAATCCAATATAGAATCTGCATTTTTAAAATCCGAAACCATTTGGAGTGAACTACTATTGGAATATTCTTTGCCACAAATAGGATTGACTCACTCCCCAAGTATCAAAATAAAAATAGAAGTAGATACTCGCCCACCAATGGGGTTTGAGACAGAAGAAAAGTTATTGTTAAAACCCTATTCCTTTTATGTAAAATGTTTCAAAAAAGAAGATTTATTTGCTGGAAAAATGCACGTATTATTATTCAGGAAGTGGAAGAATAATGTAAAAGGTCGGGATTGGTATGATTTGGAGTGGTATATTCAAAAGGGAATAAGTTTGAACTTAAACCATTTTTTATTGAGAGCTAAAGACAGCGGAGATTGGCAATATGATACCATCACTGAAGGAGAGTTTCGAGAACTTATGAATCATAGGATAGAGGAAGTGGATATAGAAAAAGCCAAAGCGGATGTAATTCGATTTATTGCAAACCCCAATCAATTGGATATATGGTCAAAACAATATTTTATAGACTTAGTCAAATTGGTGAAAATCAATGCTTAAAATAAATTATACAAGTTAATTAACTTAAATATTTTATTACTTCTATTATCGGATACAATGAGATATTTAAAATAAATAACTAATTTATTTGGTATGTTTAGAAAAATTGTTATTTTTGAATTAAAATAATTAAAACAAGTAAATAACTGATATGTCTGATAACATTTTTGGATTGGATGTCTTGCTAAAACAGCAAGATGTAGGTTTGATACGATATAGTATTCGTATGTACGAAAAGGATTGGGATAGGTTGATAAATTTTAGAAGATATAAGGTGGTAGAGGAAGGAATACGCTCTTATAATAATACTTCTGCAATAGAAGAAGCAGTGGAGATATTGAAAGATAAATATGATATACCTCATACGGAAGAACCTACCAAATTGGTAAGCGGGCGAAGAAGTAAGGATAATAAATATAAAAGTAAAGATACTTCTATTATGCTTAATAAGGAAACTATGGATTATATCAAAGATTTTCTATCTTATAAGGCCTATGTAAAAGGGGAATTGGATTATACCAGGATGAAGTTTTTTGAGGAAGTAATGAATGTTTTGGAAGAGAAATATGGCTTATCGTAATGGGAACAATATTTCATAGGTATGAAGCATCTGTGAAGCTATCTAATGGGAGAGTGGTCGTATATCATAATATAAATACAGGACTTAAAAAGTTTCATCGTTTTTTATGTGAAAAGTTCGAAACTCCTGTTCGTTGGGTATCCTATTCTGTAAGGCGAAAGGAAAATAAGGAAATAATAGGGCATTATAAAAATAGTATACCTGGAAAAGAAGAAAGATGTGTTACAATCTTCACAAATGTTACAGAAAACGCATCTAATACAGGTGTTTTTATACCAATTATCTTTGAAAGAAATGGTTATGAACTTGTTAGGAATATGTTTGTAATCAATAAAATGATAATAAATAAAAATTCGATACTTATAAGCATCCCCGAATGGCTTTTTGAAAAAATTACTTCTAAAGGAAAAGCGGAGCTTTATCAATATTATCTTAATGAAAAGAAGCATCGAATTTCACTTTCAGAGATAAATTTGAGCAACAATATGTATTACACCCGAGAAAAAATTGAAACAGCTGGTATTACAGGAACGGAGCCAGAACAAGATTATCCATAAAGAAAACCACAATAGTCAGAACTATGTGGTTTAAAATAGTAACTCTCTTAAAAGAGAATCATTTTTGCAACACAAAGATACAAAACTCTAATGAATAAAAAAGGGAATAACAAAGATGTTATAAAGACGAGGATTGAAGAAATAGATTACGATATTATCCAAGAATTTAAAGATAATCCGAATATTCGTACCATTCTCTATACGGAGCGACTTTTCAGCTTTATGAGAAAAAAAGACCTAACACTATTACCTACAAAAATCATCAATGTCATTCTCAGTGCAGTAAAAGATGAGCAGCAGAAGCATATCAAAGATATTTCTATCACTGGGGAAGTTATTGGAGAAAATAGGCAAATGAGCTTTGAAGATATATTTCAAAATTGGGTAGAAAATACTAGAGCAAGATTTACAATCAATTTCAAATCCATAAAACTAGATAAGAATATTAAGAATAGAGAGTTATTCGAAGCCTTTGTTTTTTTATCAAATTTAAATTGGCAAATCATCAATGATATAGAAACAGGAGATGTAGAATTAGTGCCTTTCATTGAAGCGGTAAAATGGAATAAAAATAAGCAATACATTCAGTTCAATATGCACAAGAAGACGATGGAAAGTCTTCTGGATATGACCAAGTTCTTAAAGCTGGAAAATGATTTTGTGATGAACCTCAAAAGTGCAAAAACATTGTCTTTCATTTTTTGGATTTCAAAATTCATTCCATACAATGGTACTACAATTAGTATCAACAAATTTGTAGATGAAATGAACCTAAGCACAACATATCCGTCAAAAATAGATGAATATCTGAAAAGGATACGAGCGGAAGTAAATGCTGGAAACTACGCTTATGGATTTAACTACTCCATTGAGAAGGGGAATATCAAATTTCAACTTTACTATAAAAAAGAAGCTATAGGTATAGTGGATGAAATAGAAGATTTGGAAGCTTTAAAGCGACAGCGAGCTCTATATCACATTTACAGTGTACGAAATCTTTCACCAGAAAATAAAAACAAAATAGAAACCATTTATAAGGCTATGGGGTATGAAAAAGTATCAAAACTACTAAAAAGAAAAATCCCTAAAGATTTAAAGAATGATGAATATATGTCAAAGGTCATGGAGCTTTTAAGAGGTGTAGAATGAAGTGAGGGTTTGTAAGAAGTCTACTTATGTTGATAAGTAGAGCAAAAGTGAAGGGAAACCCACTTCTTACATTAGCCAACTAAAAACGATAAAAGCCTCTTAGCCGGCAATTTATCCAGTAGACTTATACAAAATAAGGGTTTGCAAGAAGTTTTTATTTGAATAATTTAAATAATTGGAAATCAATAGACTGAATCAAAAATTTGGATAAAATAAATGTGGAGAAATTGGTAACAACAATGGAATATTAAATATAAAACACTGATTATTAAATGTTTATTATATATGTTAACAAATCAGAAAGTAGGGGTTTGTAAGAAGAAAGTAGGGGTTTGTAAGAAGAAAAGTGGGGGTTTGTAAGAAAAAAGTAGGGGTTTGTAAGAAGAAAGTAGGGGTTTGTAAGAAGAAAGTAGGGGTTTGTAAGAAGAAAAACCCTGTAATAATCAGATTTTCAATTATTTATAGCAACTATATAAATATAATAAAGTATAATAAATAAAAATTAAATAAAAATAAAGTAAAAATAAATATTGTTAATAAGTCCAATAAAAGGAAAATTTAGTTAATAGAAAAACCATAATAAGTCCAAAAATGATTCTTATTTTATTATCATAAATCAGTTAAATAACTTTATTAATCTAATTATTTTATTATCTGAAATTGTGTGTAGTTAAATGGAATGAATAAGAAAACATAATTAAAAATATTAAACAAAAGAATTGATGTAAGGGAGACAATGCTAGTTAATTCTTCTAGTTGATAAACACAATGAGATGTTAGAAAACATTACAGAGGAATTGTGTTTTGATATTTTCTCAGAGATTGATTATGTAAATTTAAATCTGGGATCAAACTCTGTGATATGTTCCTTGTAAAATTATCTATCGTATTACTAACTATATTTATCGTAATAATTTTTTTCAATAGGGATACTTAACTTGTAACTCTCTCCCATTAATCAGACCACGAATCAGGTAAAATAAGTATTAATTTTTACTTGTAGAAAATAAAAGACATGATAAAAATTTAGCTTTGCTTTCACAAGGTATAGGTTCTAATAGAAGCAATTAAAGAAAAAGAAATACTATCAGAGTTAGCACATCTCGTTTCAACTCTACTTTCAAATTCTGTGGAATTAATATTAGGGATTTATGATAGAATTTAGAAATTTTATAGTGAATGCAACAACCGAAAGCAAAACGAAAATTAACCACCAGCTAGTAAATTTTGTAACCTATTGGAAAAATTTCTAAGCCTACGGCATTACAATTTTATTAAATTATTCTCTCGCTTTCGCTCGCTCTTCGTTTTCATTTTGATGTACCCAATGCAAATTTTTGTAAGAAATATTGAACATCATCGGAGAAATTTATAAGCCTACGGCAATACAATATTACTGAATTTTACTCTCGCTTTTCGCTCGCTCTTCGCTTTCATTTTTGATGTACCCAATGCAAATTTTTGTATGCAGTATTGAACATCATTGGAAAAATTTCTAAGCCTACGGCATTACAATTTTATTAAATTTTTATCTCGCTTTTCGCTCGCTCTTCGCTTTCATTTTTGATGTACCCATTGCAAATTTTTGTAAGCAGTATTGAACATCATTCAAGTAAAAATTATTAAATATTGGTAAATTTTCTATTTTGTCATCTATCTAAATTTTTGTATTTTTGGAGATGAGCAAGACGGTATAGTGCATAGCACTATAACCGCCTTGCCCTACGGGTATAAAATATTAATAATCAATATTTTAGCAATGTGTTTTTTTTTACTATGCAAAAAAATATATATTTTTATATTTAACTTTTTTAAAATCAATTAAATATAATATATAAAATGGCTTTTAAACAGATTAATGTAGATGCTGAAACATTTGAAAAAATAAATGAAATTTCAAATTTGTTTCAAATAAAAAAGTATGTAGCAGTTAAAAAAATTGTTGATTTTTTTTCTGAAAATATATCAATTGTTGATGAAAAATTTTTCGCTTCTGAACAAAAAAATTTAGAAGCAATTGATGATAAATTGGAAAAAATGTTTAAAAGTATTTTGCAATCTGAAGTTAATAGAATTATCTCTTTTATTAAAGTTCAGGATAAATTTATGGCTAATATGAAAAGAGATTTAGTCAAACTTGTAGATTCAGATCATTCAAAAACTGACTCTCCTTTGTTTCATTATTATGATATTATTTTTGAATATTGCCAACTTTTCTTGGAAAAAATAATTTGTCTTTTAATGATGTTTATGAAGAAATTAAAAAGAATCAAGGTATAGATTACGCTCAAGAATTTCAAAAAGCTCTTAATAATATTCAGACTAAATCTGTTCAACATTAATTTTTAATTATGATTTCTTTACCTCATATTACTTCTGAGTATGGAAACAATACTGGTTCTTGTCGCCAGTATGCAGAATATCTTTTAAAGGATAATGATTTCTTTTTTAATCACAGCTCTTCCAATATTAGTTTGGATGAAGCGGTTGCTTTAATAGATAATAATTCAAAAAAAAGATTATTAAAAACTGATGCAAAATGGTATGCACCTGTTTATGCTTTGAGTGAGGAGGAGGCTCAATGGATAGCTTATTTAGTAACGGAAAGAAAAGTTGAAAACTATGATGATTTATCGGAAGAAGAAAAAAAGAAGTATAATGAGTATGTCGTTGAGTTCGCAAAAAAGGCTCAAGATAAAATGGCTTCTAACTTTAATAAATCAGATTTAGGAATTAATGATGGAAATAACTTGTTTTATATTGGTGTAGTTGAAAACAAAAGAAAATATACATTTAAGGATAAAAAAACAGCGTGGAGTATTACTGAAAGAGGGCAATTTAAGAAAGGATTTAATACACATATTCACATAATTCAAAGTCGTTTGGCTAATAATGGAAAGCATACAAAGATTAGTCCTATGGCAAAAAATAAGTCATCAATTAAATCTAATTTAGGTGGCATAAAAGGTTTTGATAGAAAAAATTTTGCTCATCAAGTGGAGCAAACATTTGATAATTATTTTACCTATGCTCGTAAATTAAAAGAATCTTTTTTATATAAAAATGAATTAAAAAAGGGTAGAAATAAAAAGCCAAATGAAGAAAATGTTTTGTCTTTTTATGTTTTCAATAATGGGTATGTTCATAATCAAGAGGAAAGAAAACTTGTTGAAAAATTAAAAAAAGAGTTTCTTTTATCTATGAATTATATTCCTATTAAGGAGAAAGAAATTCCGAGAAAAGAAGTCATCAGATTGGAAAAACAAGGTTCAGTTTTAAATTATTTTGATTGGCTTGTTGCTATTGGAGTTATGACCAAAGGTAAGAAAGATAAAGACAAGCAAATTTTTTATACCGTAGATGGTGATGAGATTGTTGTTACTGGTACTAAACTTTGGTATAATAGAACTAAAAAAGTTGGTGGATCTGTCGTTCAAGCTCCGCAAGTTTTTGAAAATATTAATCGTTTGGAAGCGTATAATCGTTTGTTGGAAATTGAAAAAATGTATGGAAAAGAAATTATTCCTCTTAAATCTAAGAGTAGAAAAAAATCTTTGGAGCTGGTCAATGGTGATGTAGAAATAAAGCTTTATCATTATAACTATTTCTATGAAATAGGAATTTCCAAACGAGTTTTAGATTTTAATCCTAACATAAAAGCTATTGAATATAAAGCTGACAATGGTAAAGTTTATTCATCAATTGCTATTAAGAATAACTCTGGTGGTTTCTATACTTACAACCCAAAATTTAATAGCTATACCAAAGTTGGAGAAAGTGATATTACTTATGTTCGGGGAAAACCTAATATCGGTAAGATGCTGGTTTTTGATTCTTATATGGATTATGTAAAATATCTTCAGTTGAAAGGAGTGGCTACTGTTGAGGAAGATATTGTTATTCTAAATGAGAAAGCTAACCTACCACAATTCCGAAAATATTTAGAAGATTATGACTTCCGAAATTATACACAAATTCAAAGTTTTCTCAGTACCGATACATATTTTAATTTGAAAAATGCAGGAGTGGAGATAGAAAATGCAAGAGAAAAAATAGGATTAAACGAAAGGTTTAAAACTATTGATGAATTGTATCATTATCATACAACCAAGAAAGAAGTCTTTGAGCATTTAGATGAAATTGTTAGAAGGAGAAGGATTTAATTTCTAGACATTTTAATGAGGGTGGGAACTACTGTGAAAAATACGAGACAAAAACGAAAATTACTTTTTTAGTGAATAGAAGATTGAATAGCATTAGGTAGCTGTAAAAGGGGGAATCCAAAATCTTATGATTATTTTGGTGTTCTATGGGTTACCAAGAATAGAATTTATTTGTTCAGAGAATACCTTGCGTTTCTCTTTCATTGTTCCGTTTCTATAAAGAAGATGCTGGTGAAGTTTTGGTATGTAATCAAAATAATTATTTTTGAAGACCATATTTTTGGTGTATAATGTAATTTCAATCTGTTTGGTATTCCAGTGGTCTATTGCTACCAATATGCTATTGATACCTTTTCTTCTCTTATTATGTTTTATTCTTCGTAATCTTATCATTTTTATTTAAATATTTTTCTTGTAAATGTTATATTTGTTAAATACATAATATGAATTGCTATTTATATTTTATTTAATTATTAAACAGTATTATGAAATGATGTACTGCTATTTGATGAATGGGGCATTTGCAAATATAAACATTTTCATTTGTCAAATTATATTATTACTTTTATAAAAGTGAAATCACTACAATTACAACAGATTAATCAGAAATTAGAGAAATTTTCTATTTTTGAAAGAAACAGTTATCCCTCCTATTGACTGAATAAAGGCTGTTTGAATGGTATAAGGAATATCCAATATTTGCCTTGGGCTATATCTAACAGTATACTTTAGATACTGAAGGGAAGAGTACAAGAGGAAACCACTACCTTGATATTTTGAATATGATTTGTGGTATAGGGTAAAAAGTTGTTTTTTTATAATCAATTAGCAGGATTACATCAAATTGTTCAGTCCAAAGAAGCTGATTTTTTGGTAGATAATAAATACACTTTTGAGATTGGAGGGAAAAATAGAACTACTACCCAAATAAAAGAAGTAGAAAAATCTTGGCTTGTAAAAGATGATATTATCCAACCTGTGGGGAGAGCAATTCCGTTATGGTTGTTTGGATTTTTGTACTAAATCATTTGCGGTAAATAAAACTTTATTTACCGCATTTTTGCAGAATCAGAAAAAACATTATATTTGATACTATCAAATGATATTTTCAAAATGAAACCACCATACGAGATTACCAGTAAAGTATTAACATTAATCACTTCTATTTCAGAGAAAATAGGGGAAATCAATGCCAATCATCTTTATAAACCAGCTACTGAACTAAGGAAGAGAAATCGTATCAAAACGATACAATCTTCATTAGAAATTGAAGGAAATACGCTCACAGAAGACCAAATCACGGCAATTTTGGAAAATAAACGAGTAATTGCTCCCCAGAAAGATATTTTGGAGGTTCAGAATGCTATAAAAGCTTATGATGACTTGAAACAATTTAATCCTTTGAAAATAAAGGATATGGAGAAAGCCCATCAAATTCTGATGAATGGATTAATTCCGAATGCTGGGAAATTTAGAACTACTAATGTAGGCATTGTAAAAGGTTCTCAAATAGAGCATATTGCCCCAAGTGGAGGGATGGTAAATGGACTGATGAAAGACCTTTTTTCGTATTTGAAAAACGATAAAGATTTGATTTTGATAAAAAGTTGTGTTTTTCATTATGAATTTGAGTTTATCCACCCATTTTTGGATGGTAATGGGAGAATGGGGAGGCTCTGGCAAACGCTTATTCTAATGCAACAATACTCTGTTTTTGAGTTTCTTCCGATAGAAATTTTGATAAAACAAAGGCAAGAAATGTATTATGCAAAGCTCTCAGAATCTGATAAAATGGGAAGCTCTACGCCTTTTTTAGAATTTATGTTGGAAATTATATTGGAGGCGTTGGAAGATTTGCTAAGTTCTCAGAATAAAACCTTGAAAGTGGAGGATAGAATTGCTCTATTCCGAGAAAAAATAGGTTCTAAAAAGTTTAGTCGAAAGGATTATTTGCAGAATTTTAAGACCATTTCTGCTCCTACGGCAAGTAGAGATTTGAAGTGGGCGGTAGAGCAAGGAATTTTGAATAAAGAGGGAGAGCAAAGGCTAGTGGAATATTGGTTTGAGAAATAAAAAGTTATGAAAATTAAAAAAGAATATAGTATTGTACATTCATTTGTGCATATTTATTTTATATAATCTTGCGTTAAATAAAATTTTTATTCTCCGCATTTTTGCGGAGAATAACTTGTGTATTTGTTGCATAAAATGATTTGGATGGCAAAGTATATTTACCAAAATAAAGACTGGACAAATTTTTCTTGGGATAGTGATAAAATAATTTTATTGCTTGGAGAGATTAGGTTCTTACAGGGCAAAATTTATGCACAGGTACAATCCTTAGGTTTTTCATTACGAGAGGAATCTAATTTGTCTAACTTGACCTTAGATGTAGTGAAATCATCTGAAATAGAGGGAGAAGAGCTTAATTATGACCAAGTTCGTTCCTCTGTTGCTCGGCATTTAGGAATAGAGATAGGAGGGCTGGATAGCATCAATAGAAATGTGGAAGGCATGGTAGAAATGATTCTGGATGCGACGCAAAATTACCTTTTGCCATTGAGTAAAGAGAGATTATTCGGTTGGCATTCTTGCCTTTTTCTACGGGTTGGAGCGGGATTTATAAAATAGAAGTGGGGCAATGGCGAACGGGAGAAATGCAAATAGTGTCTGGTGCAATGGGTAAAGAAAAAATCCATTATGAGGCAATTCCTGCTCAGAATCTTGAACAAGAAATGGATATTTTTTTGGATTGGCTCAATGATAATGAAAATTTGGATTTAGTTTTGAAGGCTGCGATTGCTCACTTTTGGTTCATTATCATTCACCCTTTTGATGATGGGAATGGAAGAATTGCTAGAGCAATAACGGATTTATTACTAAGCCGAGCAGATAAGAGCAATAACCGATTTTATAGCGTATCTAGCCAAATTTTAGTGCAAAAAAAGGAATATTATGAAGTTTTGAAAAAAGTGCAACATAGCACAGGCGATATTACAGAATGGATTGTTTGGTTTTTTGGCTGCTTGAAAAATGCCTTACATCAAACCGAAAAATCTTTGGAAAAAGTTGTCTTTAAATCCGAGTTTTGGAAAAAATACGAGCAAATATCCATCAATGAAAGGCAGAGATTAATGTTAAACAAGCTGTTAGATGGTTTTGATGGGAAATTAAAAACTTCTAAATGGGCAAAAATCACCAAAGTTTCTGCGGATACCGCTCTAAGAGACATTAAGGATTTGATAGAAAAAGGCATCTTGCGACAAGAACAAGAAGGAGGAAGAAGTACTAATTATGAGCTGGATGTGTGAAAATATTATACACATTCATTAGTATAATATAAATTAAAAATGGATGAGATACATTATCTAATAAATAGTTAATGTTTTCCTAATATTTCTAACCCAGAGAAAAACCTCTTTTGAATATAATAAAAACTATAAAACTAAAATGTATTTAAATATAAAAATAAAATAAAATTTTATATTTTTGTGTAGTAATTGTTTTTTTAGTATATTTGCAAAATAACTTCTTGCGGCAACAAGAAGTTATTTAAAAATGCTTTTGTAAGGGATTTTTCTCATAAAATAAGTAATAAATATGAAGAAAAATATATACAAAAATAACAAAAAAAATCTTTTTGACAAATATCTTGAGGAGATAGACTGTCAAAAAGTATTGTCGAATGCTTATGAAAGCATTAGGGATGGATACAAAAAATCAAGGGATTATATTGCTAATAATCCGTACGAATTTTTGAGAAAAAGTTCTGTATCGGATAAATATCATTCTATGATTGTGGCGGAATTTTGCAAAAAAACAGAAGCAGACTTTAATATGTCTACAAGGATATTCCGTTTTACTGCAAGTAATATGGTCTATTTCTTATTAGATAATAAAGTTTTATTCTGTTTCAAGGCAATTGATGAAAGGGATAAAATAGGTAATAGAGATTCTAAAAGACATAGGAATGTGATGTCGGGTGATCCAGTGTTTATGAATAAAAAAGTGGTTGAAATTCTTACAAAAAGAGGAATAATAAAACAACCTCCTATTTATTACTTTGGTTACCATTTGCCTAAAAATAGAGAATTGAGTATTAAATGTGTTCGTTATGAGAATAATGAGGTAGCATTTAGTTTGGATTTAAGAGAGATATTCTTTAAGAAAGAGGGAATAAAATTGGTGATTAAGAATAATTACGCAAAAAATAAGAAAAAAGTCGTTTAACAACTGAGTTAATATCTCCTTACAGAAGCATTTTTTATAAAAAATAAGAAAATGAGACAATCAGAATTTAATAGTGAAACTCTAAAATTAGTGAGGAACTATTATGGATTGAGTCAATCAGCGTTTGCAAAAAAACTAAATATGACTCAATCAAAGCTAAGTCAATTAGAGAATGGGGAAAAAGAAATTGATGAAACTTTACTAAGTTATATGAAAGAAGATTTTAAAGAAAATTTTTTCTTGAATCAATTTATTATCCCATCACAACAACTGTATTATAGGAAGTTGGCATCTACTAGCAAGGGCGTTGTATCTAAATTTGAGGCAAGGCTGACGATAGTTTCAGGAGTTATAAAAAAGTTATTAGATGATATAGAAATTCCACAGAATAATATTTTATCTATTGATGTGGAAGAATTTAATTTTGATTTTGAATATATAGCGGAGCAAGTAAGATTAAAAATAGGTCATTTACGAGGTTCTATTAATGATATTGTAAAACTATTAGAAAAAAACGGAGTAATTATTCATTTTTTTGAGTATGACTTTATTCAGGAGAGTAGCAATAAATTTGATGGAGTAAGTACCTATGTAGATGGAGTTCCGATTATTTTTATTAATAATAAAATTCCAAATTCTAGAAAAGTATTTACGATTGCTCACGAGTTGGGACATTTGGTAATGCATTTTGATTACATCATTAATCCAGATAGAAATATAGAAAATGAAGCAAATAAGTTTGCCTCTGCATTTCTTGCTCCTAAAAACGAAGTGAAATCTGAATTTAAAGGGTTTAAGCTTGAGAAGTTGTTTCAATTAAAATCTGAGTGGAAAATGTCTGCCGCTGCGATACTTTATAGGGCAAAAGAAATAGGTAATATTAATGAGGATTGGTATAAAAAATGTATGTTGTGGATTTCTAAATATAGAAAAAAAGAACCTTATGAATTTGAACTTTCTTCTCCCATTCTACTGAAAAGGATGATTGAGATGTCCACGAATGAAAATAATTTTTCATTTTTAAATAATATAGGAATAGATGAAAGTGTAAAGGAGCAATTATTTGGAGCTATTATAGAAAAAAAAGAATCGAAATTAAAATTAGTAGTAAATAATCTATAAAATAAAAAAAGAAGTCCGCAACTTTCCTAGGGTCTCGTACTTCTTTAAGCTTTACAAAAGAGATGACTTGGTATCTGAAGATTACCAAGCATCCTGCTTTGTTTTGCAAAAATATAAAATGAATGTAGAAAATACTAATAAAATATGTCTTTTTTACATGTTTCTTATGTTATATGCATTTCAAAGTATGTGATAATCTTCACTGTTATAATTACTTACAGTAATAAAGTAATCAAATCAAATATTTTTTAGAATATGAAAAGTAAAGCTACAAGTTCAAAAGTGGCTAAAATTGCTTCAAAAATTCTTAAAGATAATAGATACTCTCAATCTGCTAAATCTGTGGCAGGGAGTGCTTTGTCTCAAAAAGAGAAAAGAAAGAAGTAATTTTAGCGAGTTAGGTGTGAGAGCGACCTTTAACGGCTCTCGTTTTTAAGTTTAATCATAATACAAAATATAATGAAAAACAAATTTTTAACTGAAACTGCTAATTTTAGACAGGAATCTTCAAATATTATTTCTTATACAAAGCTTATTTCATTAATTAAAGATGAAGAGCAAATATCATTCATTACGGATAAATTTAATCGGGATGGAGAAGAGTTTTATATTGATATGAAAAATATTGATATTGCGTATCAGTATGTTCAGAAATGGGTAAATAAGTATGAATATAAAAGGGTAAAGTTAAGTAATAATGAAGTTTCAACATATTTTTTACTAGAGCAGAATGAGAGAATAGATGCCAATATAAAAGATATGATTTTTGAAATTAATAGTAGAGATGGAAAATATTCAGATGTACATGCCACAGCAATATATGATACAAAAGATAAATTTTATGAAGAATGGAAATTATCTGCACATATAAACTATCTTAAAAAGAATGGGTTAAATAAAGAATTAAAGCTAATTAATCAAATATGGTTAAAAGATAAAGGGCAAACTAAGGAGAGAGTGTTTAAGCTATTGAAATCGAAAGATAATTTATGGTATGTTCGTTCTATAAGTTCAGACCAGTATAAAGAATATGGGACAGCTTTTACGTTTGTATATACTATTTTGTTGCTTAATAACATAAAGGATAACAAATTCAGTATAGAAGCTTTAAACTTGAATGAATCAAAAATTTCAATGACAATATCTCACGGTATAGAAAGAGAATTAGGAGATGTTGGATATATTAAATCTGCAATTCATATGGAGAATAATGATTTAGCTTCAAAATCATTTAAGATAGAGAAACAGATTGTACTTATTCCAAAGGTTAAAGACGCGAACAATATTAGTATACAAGTTCCTAAAAGAAAAGAAGTAAATAAACTATCGGTATCTGTGGCACACGGGGCGTCTATGCCTGTTTTACACCAGCGAATGTTAAGTATAAATAATGAGTTTTTATCCACAGAAGATTTTGAAAAGGATTTTGAGAAGATAATTAGCACTAAAAAGCCAGAGGGATTAAGAAGCGTAATAGGACAAAAAATAATTAGTAGCAAAATTCTAAAAGAATGTCAAGAGCTGAAAGAATTATTTAAGCCTTCTCAAAGTGGAGTTATAGATAATATGGCTAAATTGATAAATCTTTGTGGTAAAGCAGAATTATTAGATATAGACTATGATATGAAATCTAAGTTAAGAGAAATTATATCGGATGTTCTTATTCTTAAGAGGTAAAATAAATAGGTTAGTATGTACTACTAGCCTATTTATTTTTAAATATTTATGGAGATAATATTAATTACTTTTCTTTCTCTACCCTATAAAAAGTCGTTTTACTAATTCCAGCTTGTTTACACGCCTTATCAATCGGAATATTTTTATTCTCATAAAGATGTAGAGCGAATTGGTATTTTTCCAAAGTTTCTTTTGCAATGCCTTTGGGTCTGCCCAAGTGCTTATTTCTTCGCCTCGCTCCCTCCAAGCCAATTTTGGTTCTTTCGGAGATGAGATTTCGTTCGAATTCCGCCACTGCCCCAAAGATTTGAATAATGAACTTCCCATTCGCCGAAGTAGTATCAAAAGCAGGTTCAGAAATGCTCTTGAATAACACGCCTTTTTGATTAAACAAATCAATGAGCTCCACCATATTTTTTAGGGAACGGAAAATTCTGTCGGTTTTATAGACTACCACTACATCGCCTTCACGAAGGAAAGAAAGCATTTCGTTGAGACCTTTTCTATCCTCACGCACGCCACTGGCAACATCGGTATAGACTTTTTCGCAACCAAAGTTTTGGAGTAAATCTACCTGTGTCTGAATATTTTGTTCCGAAGTAGAAACCCTTGCATAACCGAAAATCATCGTTTGAGAGAAAAATTATGTTCCAAAAATATCATTGGTATGAATTTTCACATTTGGGAAAATAATAGAAGTAATTTCATCATCAACGATAGGATTTTGAGTAATATATTTACCGTTCTCTAAAACATTGATAAGAACACTTTCTTGATTAGGGTCTACAATCCAATATTCTCTTACACCTGCCTCTTGATATAATTCAAATTTATGTTTCATTTCTTTTTTAGAGTTTCCAGGGGAAAGGGTTTCAATAACTAAATCAGGAGCACCTACACAACCTCTATCATCTAATTTGTTTGGGTCGCAAATGATACAGAGGTCAGGCTGAACCACTGTGAAAATTTCTTCATCTCTTTTACTTTGTATAGGTATTCTTACATCAAATGGTGCTATATATACTTTACAAGATTTTTTTTTGAATAAATTTCCTAACTCAATATGTAAAGCTCCTGTTATTTCTTGATGTTTTCTGTTTGGAGCTGGAGACATTTTGAGGATTTTACCTTTAAAAAGTTCCACTCTTTCTTTAAATCTCCAAAGTAAATAATCAGCGTAGGAATAAGTTCCGTTAAGGTCTAATTGATTGATATCTGTGATAACAGTTGCCATAATCTTTATTTTTCACAAAGTTAAGATTTACTTTGGAAAAGGGAAAAAGCATTTCATATTAATTAAGTTACCTTAAATCGCTATTTATTCAAAAAAAGACTTCATTTTTTCTTGAATAAAGACACAATATTGCTGTTTCATTTCTGCTGAAAGAAAAGAATTTTGGACGCATTCTACCCATTGGGGTTGTACCTTTTGAAATCTTTTGTAAATAGCTTGTTTTGATTTTTCTCCAATCCCAAAATTCTCTGCCAAAGCATCAAAATCGCTTCGTTTTAATTTATTTTTTCTTCCATTAATAGTCAATGCAGATTCTTCGGAATCCTCTTTAATAACCAATTTTGTGTTGAGTAAATCGTATGCTGGGCTGAGTTGGTATTCGCCAGAAGCATTTTCTATTAAGGAAAAATTTTTGAGGTGCATATCTGCATTGCCCGTAAAATAGCAGAATAATACCAATTCAAACAGCCTCTGCATTTCAAAACCTTTATTTTCAGTAAATTGATGAACGATTTTTCCTACTTTTTCAATGGAGCTACGGTATTTATGCTCCGTTAAATTCTCACTTAATTGACATAAATCTTCCACGGCTATTTTTTGTCCATTTTGTCGGTCAAATCGCTGAGTGATATACGCTAATTCCCCTGTTTTCAGACGAATAAGCGTATGTTTGGCAGTTTTTATTTTTATCAATTCTGCAAGATGCATTGTAAGGTCTTCATTTTGCGGAAGTTCAGCATATTGTTCTGATTGTGGTTTCAAAATAAAATCTCCATAAAGCCCTACAATGGTAAGTCTTGGTGTCTCTTTTATATTTTTTTCTAATTGTAATGAAAGTTTGGACTGCACGCCTGTGATTGCGATGCTTTTTACAATGATTTTTTTTGCCAACTTTTCTATTTCTTCTTGGTCAAAATCCAAAACAGGAGGCATTGCCGTTCCAAACATTTTTTTGGAACACGAAGTGTGAAAATCTATCTCATCTTCATCCAATGGTTTATAGCAAAACAAGCATTTTTTCATCATTCAGTGGGTTTAGAAATAATAGATACACATCCGATACAATCTTTGCACATTGCCAAAAGTAGCCCAAATCGGTCTCTGTGATTGAGTTTCCAATTATTCACGGCAATATCTAAAAGCCATCCTTCGGGGATTAAGCCATCAAAAAATGGAAACAAAACCTTACTGAGATAAGGCTCTTGCTGTAAAGGTAAGGTCAAACTAATAGGCTTTACATTTTCTTGATGAAGGTAATTTTCATCATAGACAAAAGTATATCCGTTTTCATCTTCGGAGATTGTCCCTGCCAAAAAATCTTTGTAGAATACTTGTGCTTGTCTCATTGCTCAATTTTTTTGGTTACTCCTACTTCTGCCCCAAATAAGGATAATACTTGATTGACTTTATCCAAACGAACAGTCTGTTTTCCTTGCTCTAATTCACGCACAAAGCGAAGCCCAACTCCAGCTCTTTCAGCCAATTCTATTTGGGTGATGCCGAGTTGTTTTCGTTTTTCTTTTATAAAATTGGAAACATTCATTTATACCCTTTAGGGTACAAATATAAGTAAATGATTTTAATTATACCCAATAGGGATTATTTTTATAAAATAAAGAAAAAGGGAGTTCCAAAAAATTAGAATATACAAAACTACTAAAAGAAACGATAAAAAGCACGGATTTCAATCAAAAATCCGTGCTTTTATTTTAGTTCCGGAAAACGGTCGGTTTTTGGGAGAGATTAATTTCCTAATTCTAATTGATTTTTAACTAAGTTGAAATATTCTCCCTGCTTAGAAACTAATTCTTTGTGATTACCTTGTTCTACTATTTGTCCTTTTTTTAGAACAATGATTTGGTCTGCATTTTTCACTGTGGAAAGTCGATGAGCTACTATAATGACAGTTCTTCCCTTAAAGAAAGATTGTAAGTTATCGTGGATAATTTTTTCATTTTCAGCATCAAGTGCAGAGGTTGCTTCATCAAATAAGATAAATTGAGGATTTTTATAGACTGCTCTAGCTATTAATATTCTTTGTTTTTGTCCACCTGAAACACCATTGCCAGAAGCACCTATTTTTGTGTTCAAGCCCAATGGTAGCTCTTCTACAAATGTTTTTATATTGGCTATTTCCATTGATTTTTTTAGTTTATCTTCATCAATTTCTTCATCACTCGTTGCTATATTTCTTTCTATGGTATCAGAAAAAATAAAACCGTCTTGCATTACTACTCCGCAATTTTTTCTCAGCTCAATGGGAGAAATATCCGCTAAATTTATTCCATTGACTTTTATTTTTCCTTGGGTAGGTTCATAAAACTTTAAAAGCATCTTCAAAAGCGTTGTTTTACCGCTACCACTTGCTCCTACGATGGCAGTTATTTTTCCTTTCGGGATATTAAGGCTTATATCTTTAAGAATATAGGGAGAATGTGGTCCTTCATACTGAAAAGAAACATTATCTATTTTTATTCCAGCATTAGAAAAATGTTCTTGCAAAACAGGTAGATTCTGATGGTGTTCTTGTTCTTCTTCTTGATGATTTTGAACCTCGTTTAATCTGCTTAAACTTAATTTTGCATCTTGTAGGGAGCGGAAGAATGATATTAACTGGCTGACAGGAGAGTTCATTTGCCCTATAATATAGGATACACTTAAAAGTTCTCCGAGTGTCATTTTATTTTGAACAACAAAATAAGCCGATAAAAATGTTACGATAATATTTTTAACTTGGTTGATAAACTCAAAACCAGATAATTGAATTTGATCCAGTTTTAGAATACGAATGTTGATTTTAAAAAGTTTATGCTGGATTTTTTCCCATTCTTTTCGCTTAAACTCTTCAAACTGGTTGAGTTTCATTTCGGATACCCCATTGATAATTTCATATATAGATTCTTGATTTTCACTCCTCTTCTGAAAGCGTTGATAATCCAATACTTTTCTTTTTCTCATCCAAAATAATGACCATAATACAGAAGCCACAGTTAGTGTCATATATGTCAATAATATGCTAAAATCATAATACCATAATACACCAAAAAAGGCAGTAAAAGTAATGATAGAAAATACTGTAAGAAGACTCTGAGATGTTAAAAAGTGTTCTATACGCTCGTGATCTTGTATGCGTTGGTTAAAATCCCCCATTAATTTTGTATCAAAAAAACGAATAGGGAGTCTAAGCATTTTTTTTAGAAAATCTGAAATAATTTGAATATTAATCTTAGTACCCACTACTAGCATTATCCAATTTCGGAAGATATTGATGATAATACTTCCAAAGAAAAAAGCCAACTGAGCTAATAAAATGTAGGTGATAATGGAAAAGTTCTTTTGATTAACACCATCATCTATCAATTTTTGGGTAAGGATAGGAAATATCAATGTGATTAATGTTCCTAAACTGAGTAGAAAAAACATCCATCCCATTGATTTCTTATAAGGTTTCAAATAGTTTAAAAGATATTTTATAGAAACCTTTTCTTCTTTTGGTGGTTCTTGTCCGAAAAAATATTCTGTTGGTTCTAGGAATAACGCTACGCCTTTCTCTCCATCGGAAAGCCAAGATTTTTTTAATTTTTCTTCGGATAGAGTGATAAAACCGTGGGCAGGGTCTGCAATTTTATATCTTAATTTTCCTGTAAATATATTTTTCGTAATCTTGTATAAAACCACAAAATGATTTTGATTCCAGTGCAGGATACAAGGTAAAAGCTCATTCTCTAAATCTTCTATTTTTAATTTTGCTGAAATGTGCTTAAAGCCAATCTTTTCTGCCGCCTCGCAAATCCCCAATAATGATACTCCTTCCCGAGTGATGAAACAATTATCTCGTAAATATTGTAAATTAAAATCTTTTCCATAGCGAGATGAGATCATCGCTAAGCAGGATGGTCCGCAGTCCATTTGATCGTGTTGATGATAAAAACGCATATTTTTTAAGCTATTGTACTATGAAGTCTTGAATAAAATTTTTGTTTTATTATCTCTAGTTTAGCAGAATCATCATAATTGAATATACAATAGTCCTTTCCTTCGTGTTCTAGTTTATGCTGAGAGCATCCACCATTACAAATAGGTAGTATTTTACATTCCAAACAAGGTTTATTTTTAAACCTTAAATTATAAATTCTTTTTTGAAAATTATCGTTCCAAGTGATAGTTCCTTCACTATTTAAAATGCCTTCTTTGGATTCTGAATTAAAATCTCTTGCTGTACATTTGAAAACTTCACCATTATAATTAATTACCGCTTGGTTTAACTTATCCGCATAGCAAGAGTTTTTTATTGATGCTGATCTTTCTCCCTTATAAGAGCATATGAACCCATTACCTCTATAAATATCTACAATATCAGAGATGTCAACTGTTAAATTTTTCTCTTCTTGCCATACTTCGTGAAAGGAGAAGGACATATATTGTTTTTCATTTTCAGAAATATCCTTAAAATCATCGATTATTTTTAGAAGGTCTTTTACTGTTTCTTCTGAAATGTTAATTCTAATGGAAACGGGAAAATTATTTTTTAAACATAATTTTATATTACTAACAATTTCATCATATGAACCTTTAGTTTTAGATATATATCTTACTTCATTATGTCTATCTCTATGTCCATCTAGTGTGATTTGAAATAAGTTAATATTATAAATTTTACATAAATCTAAAATATCCTGATTAATCAATAGACCATTAGTTGTAAAATTTGAAGAAAAAGTAATGTTATTCTCTTTCATTTTAGGAACTATATTTTCCAATAATGGGAGAATCGTAGCGTGAAAATATAATAGTGGTTCACCTCCAAACCAATCTAATCTGAAGTTTTTCAATTTACCTTTTTTCTCAACAAGGATATTCTCAACATATTTTACAATATTCTTAATGGTATCCTCTGTCATTTTAGATTTTTTTATATGAGTTTCGTAGCAATACCAGCATTTGAAATTACAATTCATTGTAGGATTAATGATTAACTCAAAAGTTTCTTCATTAAAATCTGTTTCATAGCTGATATTTTTTATTAATTCTAACTCATTTGTGTTACTATCAATAATAAAACCATTTGATAGAAGATTGCTATAAAGAGTTTCGTGATAATTAGGTAGTTCTAATAATTTATTTTCATATATAGAGGCTTGAAATAGGTCGTAAACTATTTTTTCGAGAATAATAAAATTATCCGAAACAGCATTGTACCCTATGATTTTATCTTCATATGAGAAAAATATATTGTATGCACTTGCTTTCATAATTTAATTTTTTATTAGCAAGGACTTGAAAAGTTTCAAGTCCTTGGTTGATTAAATTGAACTATCCGATGGTTTCTTCTTTTGGAACTTCAGGATCTTTTGGCTTTTTAATACAAATGAAATTTTTGGGACATATTACATTTGTTCCTTCATTAGATTCGCTTACGCTTAGTAATGTAGTAAAACCTCCTTTTAATTTACCTTTCTCTGTTTCATTTAACATTTCCATTTTGGAAACAAGAACTTCGAATTTTGATTTTGTGTTGTTCATTTTAATTAACTTTTAAATTAATAAATAATTTTTGCTTTAATGAAAGCGGTATTTATACATCCATTTTCAGTATTGCGCACTACTTCCAACAAATGTTTAAACCATACCTTTAAAATCTTGATGCTTCGGCGGTTTCGTTTTCTAATTTTTTATCGACTTCTGTGGTTTTTCCACGAGAAAAATTATAACTAATCCCTAAAAATATCATATTTTTATTATTAAAAATTTTAGTATCTACTATCTGATTTACTAAACTTTCATTTTGACTTTTGATTTTGTATCTAGATGGCATACCTATCCAAAACATACCTCCTTTAAAAACCCAGTTTCCGTGAGCATATCCCATTGCCAAATGATTTTTGTTTTCTTCTGTGGATAGAAATGCTCCATCTATGGAATAGGTTGGAATATTGAACTGATATTGTAAAAACATTTTTTTATACTGAGATGTAATATTGAAATGATTTTTCACATAAGTATTTTTCAGTTTCGTTCCATTTTCTAGCTTAATAATCTCAGAAGTAGGTCTTAAATAAGCTCCTATTTTTAGAATTTGGTTTCCAAAAGGTTTAATATTTCCACTGAACTCCCATCGGTAATTTTGATAAAAATCTGCATTTTGATAGGTTAGAGCATACCCTCCAAAGTTGCTGTCTAAGACATAATACTGATTTGCCATTCTATCTATATAGGTAGTCCCAATAGTAGTATTAAAATCAAAGTATTTTGAATTATAAGAGAAAACCAAATTATTGATCCAAGATTTTTCAGATTTTAATAAAGGATTTCCTTTTTTTATAATATTAGGTGCCACATTTACAATATTTGGACTGAGCTGGGAACTCGTTGGGCTACTCGGTTTATACGAACTGGTAAACCTTATGGTCTTATTATTTTTCAAAGAATAACCTAAGACCAGTTTGGGGGTAAAAGTCCAATCATTAAAAGTACTTTCTGCACTTTTGTTATGAATATTTGTAAGTCCTACTCCTAATCTATACATCAATTTATTCTTTCTTCCTGAAATTTCAGAGTAAAAATATTGTTCTAAATAATTGACATCAAACTGACTTTTTCCAGCTAGATTAGAAAGATTATTGGTTATGGAGTTATTACTAATTCGATATCCTGTATTTAATTTTGATTTTCCAAAGTTATGATAATGAGCCACCTCTCCTACAAATGATTTTTGTTTAGATGTTAGGGACATATCATTATTAAATATATCCACACCTGTAGAAACAATCCATTCTCTATTATTTTGATAAGTCTTATTATCATATATAGAGCCTACGAAATTGATAACTAATTCATCTTTTTTAGTTATATGTTTGGAATAATATAAATCCAAAGTAGGTTTTAAATATTTTCCTGATAGGTATTCCTTTGTATTATTTATAGTGGATACACTACCCTGTTCGAACATACTTTCTCCATTACCTTTGCTAAAATTATCCATAATATTTAGGTTTAATTTAGCTTGAAAAGTTTCTTTTTCGGGATTTAAGTAGGTATATCTTAAAGCTATGTCTTGAACCGTATAACCAAAATGGTCTCTTTCTTTCTCTGTGGATTTGTACTTTATACTATTTAGTGAATATTCATAGGAGTTATGGTTTTGCCTATTATCATAATCTCTGAGCGAGAATGCGTATTCCATCCCAAAATCGTGTTTTCCACGAGTGTGGCTAGCGTAAGCTTGTGCATCAAAAAAACCTGTGGTAAAAGCTCCCATAGTATCTATACCATAGGTTAAACCATTTTCAGGATTGCGAGTAATCATATTAACCACCGTGTCCGCCTTTCCTTCCCATCGAGTAGGAACAATATCAAAATATTCTACACGGACTACATTTTCAGGTGCTACGGCACTAAACTGCATATCCGTAGCTTCAACGCCATTAATTAGCAATAGAACTCTACCGCCCTTGATACTGGAAACTCTATTAGACACTGGGTCAAGCTGTAGTTCAGGAAGAGAAATTATTAAGTCCTTAGAATGTCTTGCTTTTGCTATAGCTTCTTTATCAAAAGAATAGGAAGCGTGGTCAGAAAACTGCTTTTTACGCTGAGATTTGATGATGATTTCTTGTATTTCTTTGGTCTTTGCAGTAGAATCTGCCTCCTGTGCATACCCCAAAATACCAAAGCATAATGAGGATAGGATGATAATATTCTTTTTCATTTTACTTATTTTTTTACATCTAAACTATCTTTTGCTACTCCCCATTTGACAGGATCTTTAGGACTTCCTCCTATCTTTATACTATCATTCTTATTGCTTATCACAAGTTCCACATTCATTACCTTTACATTTACATTACTGTTTGCATAAGCCTCCGAAATATTTAGTTCCTCCATATCTCTACAACTATAAGTAGAAAAAACACCTATTGTAAAAATCGCCAGTAGTAATAGCTTTCTCATATCAAAATTTAGTTTTATTTTCTTTGCCAAAATTAGTCTGTCCCGTTTATTCAGTCAAATTATTATGGTCGCAATTCAAGGAAAAAACCGTCCTAATTCTTGAATTAGGACAAGTGTTTTTATATAACATAATACTGATTTACAATGCTTTTTGTGGTTAATTTACTTTTTGTTATATTTGGAGAATAATTAATTCTAATTCTTAGATTTTGAACAAAAAAAATATTCTTTTAAAACTATTTTTGACCTTGACTTTACAGATTTATTGTGGGATTATCTCTGCACAATCTTATGAGTCTATTCGTTCAAAATATAACTATAAAAATGAAAATGATACTACAGCCCTCTCTGATATAAAGCTGTACATCGCAAAAGCAAAACAAGAGAAAGACTATGAACATCTTACCCAAGGATACTTTGATGCGGGGTTTTTCAATGCCAATGAAAAAATAAAATTAAAATATGCTGATAGTGCTATCACAGTAGCGGAGCTATCTCATAATATTGATAAAAAAATTACCGCTTATATGATGCGGGGAAGCTTTGTATATTTCTATCAAAGAGATTTTAGAAAAGCCTTGAAAGATTATATAGAAGCGTATAGACTTTCTATAAAGCAAAACGATAGCAATCCTTATCGTATGCAAAATATATCCTATCACATTGGTGTAGTGAAGAGCTATCTTGGTTACTATTCTGAGGCATTAGAACATTTTAAAGAAGGTATAGCCTTTTTTGAGCCATTGGCTCGTAATAAAAACCTGGATAAAAACACTCTATATGACAATAGAAAAGGCTACTATAACAGTATTCATCAAGCAGTGGTCTGCTATAGAAATATCGGGAATACCCAAAAAGTTGATTCTCTGATATCTGTAGGATTATCTGAAACGGCTCATCTTGATGGATTTTCTTTAGAACACTCTTATTTTTTGAAATCACAATCTATATCTAAGTACCATAAAAAATCCTTTAATGAAGCTATCAAAGGACTTAATGTCGCTCTGCCAAACATCATAGAAAATCAAGACATAGCGTGGGAATCCATCAGCTATATGTACCTTGGAAAGGCATATATAGATAGTCATCAGCCAGAGAAGGGGATTCCCTATTTGAAAAAAGTAGATTCTATTTTCAATAAAACCAATTTTGTGATTCCTGAACTTCGGGAGAATTACGAGATTTTAATAAAAAATGCAAAACAGAATAATGAGAAGGAAGAGGAACTTTACTTCATCAATCAACTTTTGAAAATAGACAAAATCTTGTCCACAGACTTTAGTGAACTTTCTTCCAAAGTGCATAGAGACTATGATACAGCGAAACTTTTAGAAGAAAAAGCACGATTGGAAAACAAAAATAATTGGATCATCATCATAAGTTCTGTTCTTGCTTTGGTTTTATGTCTTCTGATATATTTTCACTACAAAAAAGTGAAACACATCAGAAAAACATACGCTGCATTAGAAGAAAAACTTAAAACAAATCCTCCCATTGCCCCAGTGCAAACCTTAGAGATTCTACCGCCTGCTAATCCTATTCCTGATAAAAAAATTTATGATGAAATTTTACAAAAATTAGAAACTTTTGAAGCTGAATTAGGATTCACAGAAAAGGGTATAACATTGAAAAAACTTTCTGAAAAATTGGATACCAACTCAAAATACCTTTCTCAGGTTATTAATGAAAAGAAAAATATTAGTTTCTCTAAATATATAGCAGAATTACGCATCAACTACATTACGCAACTAATGTATAATGATAAAAAAATACTCAATCTAACAGTAGAATCATTAGCAGAAAAATGTGGTATTCCGTCCCGTCAAAATTTTTCGGATTTGTTTCTAGAAATCAATGGCATACGCCCTACTGATTTTATAAAAGAACGAAAAAAAGAATTTCAAGGTGTAAAAAATATCACTAATGTATAATGTTCCCAAGAATCAACCACTGGTTGAGCTAAGAAAAAGGATTAATTATCAAAATATTTTTCTTCAAGAGCATACTAGAAACTATAATTATATCCAATTGTTGTTGTCAATTCATTCAATTTTGGATTCTCGATTTGCTGATTGGTATTTCTAAACATATTTATTAAATTGAAACTAAAATTATGTTTTTCCCAAGGAATGTAGTTAGCTCCTAAACGGAGGTTAAGAATATCAGTTTTCATATCTTGGCTTTTTGTGATGTTATACGCTACTCCAGCACTTGTTTGGAGTTTGTCTTTTAAAAATGATTTGGAAATTGAAACACTTGGTCCCAAAATAGATGATTGTTTCCTAGTTATATACATATTGGTATAATTGACTGTTGCTGCAATGGTCATCTTTTTTTCTGGAAATCCTAAGTTGTAATTGATATTGGCATTATGAAATCTTGATAACCCTCCCAATCTTACAATGCCATTTTCTCTATTCACCATATCATTCAGAGAATAGTTGATATTGATGTTTTGTACTTTGTCCTTTGTTGATGGTAGTGTATAATTTACATTCAAATTTACATTTTGATTAATTTGCTTATAATTGACAGAATCCCGTGGCTGCTGAATAAGCAGTGGATTGTTATTAATATTTGTAAATTGGTTCAGTTGGTTATTGGTGAACATAGTAAAATTGGAATAACTTCCTGTTATCAGTAATTTCTCGGAGGCTTTTAATGTGGCATTTACCGCTCCTACCCAGCGGCTTGTCTGTTTTAGCTTTTGAAAATTCAAGTTATCCCTTTGTCTTCCTATATTGGCTACGATATTCAATCGATCTTTAAATGTAGTGAAGGCGGTATTTAAGGTGATATTCTCCAAATCGTTATTAAAATAATAAGCTCCTAAGGTTCTGTACTCAGGGTCAATTTTTTCATATCTTATACCTAGGGATGTTTTTTTCAAGTTGAGATTTACTCCAGTATTGTATGCAGAGTTATTTTCTGTACTAGAGTTTGTTTTAAAAAATATTGAAGTAATACCTTTTTTGTTAATAGATGGTCCTGTTAATCTTAAATCGGTTGTTAATGCTGAGTTAGAATATTCGCCATAAACTTCTAAATTTTTAATGAGTTTGAAGCTTCCTTTTGCTGATAAAACTAGATTTTCCTGAGGATAAATATTCTTAGAATCAGGTATAACAGAGATTGAATTGATATCATCTTTAGCATAAAATCCAATCATTTCAAGTTTATATTTCTCTTTCTCCCATTTTATGTCTGCTCCGTAGCCCATCCTTTTATACGCAGGAATGGTGTAAGGGTTTCCATCGTCATTAACAGCTTTATTTAGTCTACCACCCATTAAAGCAATTTTAAAAGGTATTTTTGGAGTAAGTTCAAAACCTACTCCCGTAAACATCAGCCCATTATAGGTATATGGTGAGAAGCTCATTGATACATCTCCCAAATAAGCTTTTATCCATTTATATTTTGGAGCAATACTGAAACGGTTGAATTTAAATGGAACTTGATAGTTGATCTGGCTTCCTTGATTTGTTAAACTGTAGGAAATAGGCATACTCCAATTATAAATTCCTAAATTGAGATTTCCATTTAAAAAATAGGTAAAAGGTTCCCTAGAATTATAAGCATTTGAACTATAAAGCACGGTATTAGCAGATATTCCTCCGCTTATTTTAAAGGGATTTTTTTTCAGGGTTTCTTTTGTCTTTTGTCCTAAATTTTCAAGATCTATGTCCTGCTGAGCTTTTACAGTAAACCCACAGCATAATAAGAGTAATACAAAATATTGAAATGTTAGAGATTTGCCCATATATTTACTTATTATAATATCCAATTTATTTTATGGTTTCTTTTGAACTTTTATATCCACTAGAATATATGATTCTAAGCCATTTGCTATATAACCTTTAATTTTTATAGCTCCTTTTCTACCATCATTGGTTTGAAATAAGACAACTCTTGGGACTAGGCTATTATTAAAGGAAGCCTTACCTTGTGCTGTTTCTTTAACTATGATGTTATTAAAATCAGAGCCATCATTAATTGCATCAAATTTGGATGGGGAAACCTGTATCCCCACACCTTCTTGGGAATTAATTATCTTTGTATGAATGGCATTTGGTATTACCGTAAATGCTGTATTTTGAACTGCATCTGGAGAAACAAACTCATTGTGCTTAAATGTAGAATCAAATCCGAAATAAGCAAAATCTATTAGATTTCCAGTATTAAGATTGACCTCGTTTTTAGTGACAACTTTGCCTAATACTGATGAGAAAAAAGACCCCACACTTGAATGTGCCGTATTAATGCCTATTTTTATATCTGTAAAATTCAGTAGATTGGTGTCTGGATGAACCACTACCTGCTTTTGTATGGTTTTAGATTCTTTATCGTTGGTTG
Organism: Bergeyella porcorum; assembly: GCF_042427575.1. Lineage (NCBI taxonomy): Bacteria > Pseudomonadati > Bacteroidota > Flavobacteriia > Flavobacteriales > Weeksellaceae > Bergeyella > Bergeyella porcorum. Next base: position 3,869 of record NZ_JBHMFD010000031.1, on the reverse strand, counting down.
CTGTAAGAGAAATGGTGTATGTTCCTGCAGTAGGAAGATTAATATTAGGACTTATATCCGTGCTTGTTGCAGGGGTTGCCCCATTGATAGACCAGCTGTATGATGTTGCATTGGTTGATTTGTTGTACAAGTGAATTAAAACTGGAGCCTGATAATCATTATCAATAGCATCTACCGACCAGTCGAAATCTATTGTCATAGCAGGTTTTACAGTTATAGTTTTTTCGGTTGAATAGGTTTCTTTGCCGTTACTGATGGTAAGTTTTATGGTATGTGTTCCAGGAGTGGAAAAACTTACTTTAGGATTTTGATCTGTAGATGTTGCAGGATTTCCGCCATCAAATGTCCATTGGTAGGAAGTGGCTCCCAAAGACTTATCCACCATTTGTAAGGTAACAGGTGAAATGTCAGATCCCTGCATTTGGAAGTCGAAATCTACTGTCATAGCAGCATCTACCTGCACCTCTATGGTTTTAGTATCGGTGTTGCCGTCTTTGTTTGATGCTTTTAGGATAATTTTGTAAACACCCTTACTAGCATAAGTAATAGGCTTTGGATTATTTTCTGTGGAAGAGGAGATGTTGGCTCCTTCAAATGACCAACTGTAAGTATCAGCACCCGTAGAGCGGTTGGTTATTTGTACCACTACAGGAACGGAGTAATCGTTATTCACTACCGTAATGCTAAAATCTGCCTTTACGGGGATGCCTTCTTCCCTTGCACAGGAGTTGATTAGAAAAATTATAATTCCTAATGCTAAAATCCATTGATATATTTTCTTCATAATTTCATTTTTTATTACCCACAAATCTGATACACCTATATTGTACTTCAGTATTTTAAATCTTCTATTTTCTATTATTTTTTGCTTTTGGATACCTTAGTATATCCGTTTTTGATATTTTATAATCTTGGTTTCTTTTTATTTGTGTTGATTTTCAATTACTTACATCTACGCCCACAAATCTGATACACTACCATTATTTTTTGCTTTTGGATACCTTAGTATATCCGTTTTTGATATTTTATAATCTCGGTTGCTTTTTATTTGTGTTAATTTTCAATTACTTACATCTATACCCACAAATCTGATACACGACCAATAAAAATCCCCAATAGAGAAAGATACTTTGGCAAATTGAAATTATACTAATTTTTCCAGCCTCAAAATAATATGGTTATATTCAAAATTATTTTCTTTACGTAATTGTTCTAATATAGAGGATAATAATATCATTACCTCATTTCTACAAATAATATTGCCTATATTTGTTCTAACTACATCTTCTAACATAATTATTTTATCAACTAATAATTTAGGATGCATCTGTATGAAAACAGACATATTTATAAAACTCCTACAATTATCAGCTTTTAAATCATTATATTTCTTTTGGAATAACTCTTCTAACCAATCAGACTCTATTTCTTTTGATATTCCATAATCTAAATATTCATATAACATCTCATCTCGAGCCATTTGATACTTACTACCCCCATAATAATCAAATAACTCTTTTGCCTTTAAAAAATCACTTGCCATAATTTTCCTTCTATTACTGTTTCTATCTTTCCTCCTAATCCTCCTTGTGATATGGGTAATGTAAGAAGTTCTATTTCTCGTTTATAAAAACCTTTTACATATTTAGCATCAAAAGGATTGTGGGAAAGATAAAACGATACACCATCATTTTTTAATCTTAAGATAAATTCTTTGTTTATTCTCCACATTTCATCATCATTCTGAACAATTTTGTAAGCTTCATCCCAATCATCTAATTCAAAATAAACATAGCCTTCCCTTTTAGCTCTATTGTTGTATGAATTTGGATTTTCCACACCTTCAAATTTTCCAAGTAGTACTTTATTTTTGGTTGTGTTCTTGGTTGATTTAAGAACATAGTTGTTTATTTGTTCCTGAGTAAAAGTGCTCTTAGTTACATTCGTAGTTTCTGCTAAATCATCTAAAACTTGTTCTTGTTTATTGAGGTGCTCTTTCGTAATGTTATCCAAATTATCATATTCTCCTGATGCTTTGGCACGAGAAAATTTAGACTTAAAGTTTAAATGATATTCTCTAAAAACCTTTCTTAAACTACCATTCCTTTGCAAGAGTTCCTTCGTATGAACGGGCAAGTTCTTGATAAACTTATAGCTCCCTTGCCCAATGTTTTTCAAGCCAATCATCCCCATTGCAAGGTTGTAGGTATCTACCACCTGTTTCATTTCAGGAGAAACATCAGCGGTATTTACAGCTATGTTGCCCACAGCACCAGCCAACTCTGCCAACGCCCACGCTCGGCGTACCCAGGTTACTTTGGTTGCCAGTGCGGTGCCACCACTAAAATAGATAGTTGCCAAATCCAGAGTGGTTACAATACCTTTTTCTATGTAATCGTTGCGTATTTTATCTGCCTGGTATTTAAGCAAAATGGCAGGCACAATATAATTGTTGTTTCCAACGCTATTTTCTCCTAAAGCTGTGGCAATAAGTGGTAACTTATCTGTATTAGGAACAATTATTAAAGGTGTAAGTGGAGATACTTCCGTTATTTTTTCGGTATGATCCGTTGTAGTAACACCACTGCTATGTGTATCAAAAAAGTTATAGATATAGGTAGTGTAAACATCGTTTAATGTGATATTACCCGTTGCATCATCGTAAACACCTTTATTGACTTTAGATGTATATTTTGGACTAAATGTAGAAGAGGTATCGCTACTGTAATCAATTGAATTTAGGTTAACAACTCTGGTTGCAAAATCATCTATTTTCTCAGGCCATCTATTTTGCAGAGATGCCGGAGCTTGATTAAACATTGTTACCAACGCCCCAATAAAGTTGGTGTAATTCTTTTTATCAGTCCAAAAGAATATTGAGGCATCATCAATCTCAACTACAAGTTTCTTAAGAATCTTGTTGTCATCTTTTTCTAAATAAGTATAAAAATCAGAATAGTTGGTGGTTTTAATAGCAGTCATCAAACGAAGAACTGCCAATTCAGATTGCTCTTTCAGCGTGGTTTGCCCTGCAATCGTATTGATAAGGCTTTCTATTTCCGTATAAGTAAGATTTCTGATGGCCGACATACAGGTATTGTTTACTGTAGAAACCACTTTTTCAGCATCTGTAAGTTTAATGGCTTCTTTTAGATTTTTAATTCCTGCATCTAATTCACTCTTCACACAGTCTACACGGTCTTGAGCTAATAAAGCCTGAACAAAATTATTGCTACAAGAAGCATCTCTAATATCTAAAGGTGAAAGTGTCCAATCAGAATCTTTAAATTCTTTTATCTTATCTGCAATTTTAGCTTGTACATCTGTAGTTTTCTCATCTTCACTGTTCCAAGGAATTAAAACATAGTCATAAGTACATCCATCCCCTCTTGAGCGGAATAAATTAACTTTATCATTAATTGTTTTATCAATCTTTTTAACCGTAATATTTGGCTGACCATTTGCTACAAATGCACTACCGTTCCAAGTATAATTGACATCATTATACTTGATAGAATCAATGGTATAATTTTTAGCTATTAATATTGTTACGGCTACTTGTATGTTATTTTGATAGAATGTATCAAATATTTTACCCGTAGAGGTTAATGCTAAATGAGCATATTTATTTAACTCCCCACTACTTTGCCCTTGGAAAGCATAGATTTTAAACTTCGGGTCGTTGATTTGTTTCCAGTCTAGGTGTGATAGGATTTCTCCTTGACTGTAATCCATCAACAAAGGCGTAGCACCTTGTGTAGTTCCGTAGGCTTCCCAAGGGTGCTCCAGCTTAAACACACCGTGTCCAAGTTCGTGTGCAGCAGTTTTATTTTTTGCCTTTCCGAACACATACCCAAACTGTCCGTTTA
>NZ_JBHMFD010000030.1:0-8974 GCF_042427575.1 Bergeyella porcorum | reverse complement strand
GCATATTCCCCTAACTTTAAGCTGTATGGGGGGAGCATCACCGGAATTAGACGGATAGGGTATTGCTGGGAGTACAAGAATTGTAATATTGCTACAAAACTTAATATCAGGTATTTTTTTAGGCCTTTCATTTTAGCTACTTCTATATGATTATTGAACAATCATTTTTTTTACCAAAGCTTCATCTTGTGTTTCCAATATGATAAGATAGGTTCCCGAAGGAATTTGGTAATTAAATGGGACTTCGAATTCCGTTGCTTTTGATAGAGTTTTTGGAGCAAATGGCTCATGGGAAATCATATCCATCAAGCGAATTTTTATATCAGCTTCTTCATATAGTTTTACGATAACTTTATAAACCCCTTGGTTAGGATTTGGAACGATGGTAAATTCTTTGATGTTTGAAATCCTCGCTGGTTCTAATTCAACTCCTGATAGGTTTTGTTCTACAATAACATCCTTATAGAATGTTTTTTCACATTCACCTTGCTTTCCTTTTAATCCAAATTGATAACTTCCAGTATTGGAAAATTTCACTTCAAGATAATCATCATTTTTTTCAATAATCTGAATGCTTGGTTCGTTTGGAATAACCCATTCTACTGACTGTGGTTTTGTGGGTGAAGTATTCACTAGCTTAACCGATGCTTCTGTATAGGCGTGAGTAGCAATCATAAATTGCGGGTTAAGAATTTCTGACGAATTCCTAATGGTGATAGTATCACTAGCAGAACATCCCTTAGAATCTGTTACTATAGCAGTATAGGTTCCTGCTATACTAAGACTTATTTTGGGATTGGTAGAAATTATCTTTCCGATTTGATCCATCCATTGGTAAGTTGCCCCAGCATCATTGATGCTAATATCATAATCTTGGCTATCTCCTGCACAGAGAGTAATATCTTTACCGAGATTAATAACTCTTTGTTCTGGTTCAACTAATGTATATTCTTTGCTGATACTACATCCATTGGCATCAGTGAAAGTAACTATGTAGGAACCTGCTTTTAGGCCAGAGATTTGTTCTCCAATCATTCCATTCGACCATTTAATGGAATATGGCATTTTCCCCCCTGAAACTTTAATTTGAATACTACCATTGGCTGAACCGAAACAAACGGGATTATTAATACTTATATCTGATATTTCTAGTAACTCAGGTTGTTGAACAGTAGCGGTTCCTTTTATGGTACATTTATTAGTATCAGATACAAGTACGGAATAAACACCAGCAGATAGACCTGTAACAGTTGGAGTAGTGGCACCGTTTGTCCAGCTATAGGTATATGTACCAGATCCCCCAAAAGGAGTCACCGAAACTTCACCTTCATTTAGGCTATTGCATTTAACTGTGCTGCCTTGCACAGATAAAGTGAGTTGTGATGGAAATACCAAGCTAAATTCCGCTTCTGCTTTATTCTGATTTTTATCCACTACCAATATTTTGTATTTACCTTCTGTTAAATTGGATAAATCTGTAGTGGTTTGTCCATCTATATCTTGATATGCACCATTGATTTCTTTTTGCCATTGATAAGCGTAGTTACCAACACCTCCTTTGGCGAGTGCTGCTAGCGATCCATCTTCAAAGAGGTCGAAAACACCGTTGTTATTTTTATCAAACTCGATGTTATTTTTATAAACATCATCATTTTCAGAATTACAAGATATACCTTTTTGTAGTTGGATTGAAACTATTAGAGGTTCAGGTTGCTCCACAATAAACTCTTGAGAGATAATCCCACAAGCTGTCTGTGCAGATGTTGCAGACTCATAATTGGCATCCTTTACAGTTAAGTAATATTTTCCAGCAGGTAGCTGGTCTAATTTTATGGTAAATGGATTATTTTGTGCGTCTGTCGTAATTTGCCCTGCTGGCATAACCGTTCCTGTAGGAGAATCTTTTCTCCATTCATAGTAATAGCTCTTATCAGTATTTGGCGTACCACCTTCTACCCTTACAGAGATATACCCGTTGCTTAATCCATAGCCTGTAGGTTGTACAATCTGTGTATTGTTGATTGCAATAGGTGCGGAAGGCTGAGATAGCGTAACTTTTTCTATTTTATCTAAATTATTAGTATCCTTGGCAGTACAGCCGTTGCTGTCTCTTACCAATATATTATAGGTTCCTGCTGATAATCCTGTTATTGATGTAGATGAACCGTTGTTGAAATCTACCCAATTAACTCCGCTATCCAATGAATATTGGTATTTATTCTGCCCACCCGAAGCCGATAGATTTATTGCACCATCGCTGCCCTCAAAGCAGTTGATGTTTTTTTGAGAAGTTACTGTATATTTAACGGGAGTAGGTTTGGTAATGATAAATTCTATATTATGCGTAGGAGAATCTGTATAAGTGGGTTGACCTTGGTAGCTTCCTCTGGATAGTTTTAAAATATATTCTCCTGCATCTAAATCATTTATTGTATATTGAGTAGAATTCTGAAGCGAATCGGTTAAATCATAATTATTTATTGCTGAGTTTGTCGCTTTATCTATGAGTACAGCCTGTAATATCTCTCCAGTAAATAGTTTCCTGTCAAAATCTAAAGTTACTTTTCCATCTGCACTATACGAACACAAGGGATGAGAGATAGTACTATTTTGTATATGAGGGGCGGATTTTTCATATGTAAATACAATTATATTCGATGCAGAATTATTACATCCGGAATTTACTCTTATATATACATTCTTACCTAGATCCGTATCAGTTAGGAAATCCTTTCCTCTTAAATTTAATATGTCTATATTGTTATACTGAGAGGGAAACGGTATAAAGTTATTTGGATCTCCTATAGCATATTCCCAGTTATAAAATTTTCTATCGATTTTGTCATCTAAAGAAATTTTTAATAATTCATCACTTGAAATTATCATTTGATTAATATTGGGCTGATTTAAATATATATTAGGAGTTACATTAATATCGTAAATTATATTTCTAGGATTCTGCATATCAAGTGCACCATTCGTACTAAAACAATGAGAATTAGTAATATTAACTATTTGAGAATAAGAATCAGTTTTCTTGCATCCTATAATAGCTTTGGTTGTAGATTCTGCATCAAATTGTATTTTAGTAATTTGTTGATTTTTATCAAATTCATAAATATCAATAAACTCATCACTAACATTATATTTAGGAGGTTGATTATGAATGTTATGACCATTATCTACAATAAAAACACGAGTAATACCTCCTTCGCCTTTGCAAGCCGAAAACCCCCTCTCAACATGAAATTTGGTGGTGAGCTTATATATACTATTCCCATTAAGGTTCACTTGTGCTTTTGTTTGTGGAAAAAAAAATAATATCATCAATAATAAAACTCTTTTCATATCTGTGTTTTTAAAATTCAATAGTTATTTTTTCGGTCTTGGCAACCCTGTTATTTTTCAACATTGGCTTGATGAGATAGGTGTATGTATTGCCTACTGCTACATTTTTGTCTTCAAGAAAATTTTGATTGCCGTTCAGTGTTCCCCACATCATTGGTTTTTCATTTCCTTTTTGGCGATACACCACTATTTCTTCGATATTATCAGCCTTTATCTTCCAGCTCATCTCAATCTTATGACTAGTATGATCTACCGAAGGCGTAAGGTTATTAATAGCCTCCATAGGAAGCATATTATTACTCCGTAAAGTGATTTCTTGAGAGTGGTCGGATTTTAATTGACTTTTGTCTATCGCCATAAGATAGTAGCGGTAGCGTTTTTCATTTTCTACATCTTTATCAGTATAGGTATAGGTTTCCTTTAAATCTTTAGTTTCGAAGATTTTATGCCATTCTTTATCCTGAGATTCTAATGCTTGCCGATACAGCTGGTGGACTTCTACATCATCACTATGGCTTCGCATCCAGTTCAATGTGATATTACCATTTTCCTCCAGCTTATAATCTGTAAATACAGGCATCATTGGTTTTACCTTATCAGGTTTTTCCAGTTCTATAATTTGTGATGGCTCCGATTGGTTTTTTCTTTTATCCATTGAAATGACATAATAGTAAACTTTGGAGTTCAAATTTTCCAGTATAACCTTATCTTCAAAACGATTTTCTGAGATGGCTTGTGGCGTGAGTCGTAGCATTTCTTCTCCTTTCTGAACTCCTCTGAAAATATGGTAGCCTTCTAAATCTTTTTCGGTATTGGGTAGCCATTCCAGATGAACCACCCCTAATGAATCTATCTTGCCTTTAAAGCCTTTGGGGATTGCAGGCGGCTCGTTGTCTTCTGGCTGAACCAACATAGCAAAAGATTCTCTTTTGGCACCGTTTTTGCCCACGGCTTTTATTTTGTAATAATTGGATGGAGCAGAGCTTTTAGTGGTGATACTTCTTGCAGATGCTGGGATCTTATTGTTAATTGTTTTATAAGAGTTTTGCTCATCTGTTTCGGAATGTATTAGCTCAAAACCGATAATGTCTTTTTCAGCATCAGTAGAAAACTCCCAATTAAGTGTAATATCTTCATTATTCTGAATGTTAAAATTTACAATTCTTGGAGCATTTTCTAAGGCTTTTATTCCCATACCTGAAACGATTTGAGAATAAGGCCCATATTCTCCAAAAATATTTTTACCTCGAATACGGTAGGCATAATTTTTATTGTTTTGGGCTAAAGAATCAATATAGACCATCCCTTGAGCGGGCTTATCATCTTTATCATTCATATTCATTACGGGAAGGTCGCCCAATGATTTAAAATCGGTCCCGTTTTCTGATTTTTCTATGTAGTAGCTGGTATAAATATCTCTTAATTGTAGGTAAGACCAAGACAGAGTAACGGTTTTATCCTGAAATATTCCTATAAAATCTAATGGCTGGGGTAAAAGCTGATAATCTTCAAGACTTGCAATAGCATCTCCCTTCTCTACCAATAAAGGTGTTAGAGCATTATTTTTTAAGTTTATGCTGATACTGTATAGGTATTTTTCTCCAGGTTTAACATCTCTGTCCACATACCCCCAACCTGCGAGTTCTGCTACCTTGAAATCTAAATCCGCAGCCATAAGAGCAAAAGCAAACCGTTGGTCTAGCTCCTGAGATTTATTCATAATACCTTGCAATTTGTCTTTTTGTTCTCCTATTTCCACTTCGAAGGATTCTCCGAATAAAGATTGTGCAACGATGGCGGCATTATCATTTTTTTCTATTATAGACATCCATTCCTTTTCGGGTTTTGGCATAAAAATGCCTAAATCTTTTTCCTCAGGTAGATGGAGTAGTTTCCCATCTCTAGAAAGCGTATATCTTTTGAGATTAAAACCAATTTTATTAGCTTTCTGCCACGCTATGGGTTCATCTACTGCCCAGCGTAATGCAATCTCATTTTTCTTAATACCTGCTTTTATACGGATATGTGGCACTATTTGACGCCCTCCTATTTCCTTTTGTTGTGCAAAAGATAGAGAGATTGTAAATACAAAAATGGTGAGAATATATTTTCTTAACATAAGCTTGTTGTTTTTGAATAGAGGTATATTTTGATAATTGCACTAAGCTGAGATAAAGACTTACTATACGCAATAGTCTTTCTACCTAGCCTTTTGAGGTGAGTTCTTAGGTTTAAGTTCATTCTTTCTATATTTTGGATTCCTTTCGGAAATATGTTATGAATTTCTCTTGGGATAAGATGCTGGTAATTTTTTAGCTTATCTGTATAGAGTTTTATTGGCTCCGAAATCAAAACATCTCTTATCACTTTCCGAAGTGTTTTATTGGTTCGTTTACCTATACAAAATCTTACAATTTGTTTACTACACTTTTCTAAGGCACATACTATCCAAACCTTATTCTTTTTCTTACTGATATAGGTGCAAAGTTCGTCTATTTCGTAAGATTTTTTTAAGTAAAGCGTTGGAAGCTGTATTTCTTTTGCAATTTTAATAATCTTTTTTGACACAGAGGTTGTAGATATTCTTAATAATCGGGAAATACTTCTGGTGCCGCAACCTTCTCGGAGTAGAGCTATAATATTTTGGTTAATTGTGGCTTTACAGGCATTATAAATATAGGTACTCTGCCAAGTTATTTTGCATTTTTTGCAAAACAGCCGTTGTATTCCATTGGAAGATTTTCCGTGCTTTATGCCTCCATTTTGGCACTTCCTGCATTTATGTAATTCTGTTATCTGCATACTTACAATTTACCCACAAATCTGATACACCTATATTGTACCTCAATATTTTAAGTGTTCTATTTTCTATTATTTTTTGCTTTTGGATGCCTTAGTATATCTGTTTTTGATATTTTAGAATCTTGGTTACTTTTTATTTGTGTTAATTTTCAATTACTTACATCTATACCCACAAATCTGATACACGACCTTTTATTTTTATCCATTTTGTACCATCGTACCTTAATTTTTCTATAATTTCAAGGTCTCCATTTTCTAACAAAATATCAAATTTTATATTCGATCTAATTTGATCTGCTGCTCCTTGTAGTTTAAACCAAGGTATTGCTTCTCCATATTCAATCTATACCTATTAGGAGTTTTTTAATCTTCTGAATAAAACAACTCTTGCTCAAACTCTTTTGATAGTTTTACTTCCCATATTCCATAAATATGAAAAATATCATCACCATATATATCCTCTGATAGACTTTGAGATTCTTTACTTCTTTTGGAGGATGACAACAACATAAAAAATCTGTTTAGATAACTTTGAAAATAAAGCGTATATGTAGTCTCTTCTTTTGTATTTAATATTATAGAATGATTGAAAGGGATGGTTTTAACATCTATTTTTTTCGTATTAAAAATATCTCCTACTATTCCAAACCAAATATAAAAAGATATATCTTCTTCAGAAATACAAATAGCTACTTGATTGCCAAATATATTAATATTAGCTCCTGTTTTTTTTAGTCCTTTGAAAACATTCAGAGGATTATAATATGCATATTCTTTAAATTCTCTTATTATTTCAATTTTTGTTTTTTCCATTTTCCTTTTTCAAATTTTAAAACTTCTATAATTTCTATGTGTTCTGATATTTCTGAAAATTTTTTATTTGACCTAATCTGATCTGCTGTTCCTTGTAGTTTAAACCAAGGTATTGCTTCTCCATATTCAAATTCTAAGTTTAAGGGCAACCCTTTTTTCATTTTAAATTTATAATAGTAAGTCCCTTCTGTTATAGGATTAGATAAAGCTCTTGAATCATATGTAAAAACTAAATCTTCTACTCCTTCTGTACTATTAAGTACAGGACTAGCAAATCTTCCATCCAATTTTTCTGCATCTTTACCTACTTGAAACCTATCAAAGATTTTTCCAGCCAATTCTTCTCCTTTTTCTATTTTAGAGATGGATTTTGCACCATTAAAAGGAGGCCAAATAACTCCATTCCATTCATTTATTTTATTTTCTTTAAAATACTTATAAAGTTCGTCCCATTTTTCTTCACCCCATAGTTTAAATGCTATCTTATATTGTTCTTCTGTTGCTTCAAAGGTTTTTATAAAATCGTCATATTTTATCCCTCTGTAGATTTTACTTGCTATAATCCCAGTGCCCTCGCCTTTTACAATCAACTTCTCCACCAACTCATCTGCTTTACTTTCAGATAATTCTTCTAAACCTTTTAAAACTGTTTTTGTTTTAGAGATTTTAGAGGCTTTTCCAACTTGTCCAACAACAGGGACAAAAGTGCTTGCAACAGGTATTACCAATCTCCCAGCTTCATAGCGTCCTGCGTTTTCTTTACTGGTAACAAGATTGTAGTATCCAGCAATCTTGTTTTTAATATTTTTGGTAAGAGTTTTAATTTCTTCCCAACTATCTATTGCTTCTTTAATTTCCGTAAGAGCGTTGCTAATATCGCTTCGCAGTTGTATCGCATCTTCGCAAGTTTTTATCTGTTCTCTAAGGTTTTCTACCTTCGGTTCGTAATATTTTTCTTTTATCCAAGACCAGATTCCTGTGCTTTGCTGTGCTTGTGATAATTTTTCAAGCAACGCACGGTATTCCGTTTTGTTTAATTCTATATCCTTGTCTCTACACTCAAGATAAGCTAAGGTATAAGCATAGGCTAGATCAGTTATATTTTCTTCCAGTTTGCCTGAAATTATCAAATTAATCATTTCCACAATACCATCTAGTTCTGAATAACCGCCGTCTATTACTCCAGACATAAAGGCTATGTCAGTAACATCATAGTAATCTTCAGTAGAGGAGTTTTCCCAGAAACATTTTGGCACTATACCTGGTTCTTTGCCAGGCTTCCATTCTTGGTCATTACAGTTTTGGTAAAATGCTTTTGCCTTGTCGTAAGTATTTTTTAAATCTTCATAAAACTGCTGTAATGTTTTATCTGTATCTTGTATAATTATCTGATAACTGCTTTCTACATTGTTTTTAGGACAAGTCCATACTTCTCTTGGTGTTACTTTAGAACTATCGGTATAATTTACATTTTCTTTATTTGCAATAGCATACTCATAGGTTGTACTATAGGTTGGTACATTACAAAGATCGTTTCCAATTACATAAAGATAAATTTCGTCTTTACCTGATGGGGTTACATTTAAGATTTCACTTGGTGGTAAGGATTCGTTTTTATCATTAATGTATTTTCCATTTTGATACTTATACGAAACTCCATTGTAGACTACCCCAGGGACAGTACCTTTTGGATGGCCTGTGAAACTACTAATTGTTGAAGTTGTTTTTAATTTTAAGGGTTTCCAATCTGGTGTAAACCAGGTTTTTCCTGCCAACTCTCCACTTTCTTGCTTTTGGAAAGCATAGATTTTAAACTTCGGGTCGTTGATTTGTTTCCAGTCTAGGTGTGATAGGATTTCTCCTTGACTGTAATCCATCAACAAAGGCGTAGCACCTTGTGTAGTGCCGTATTCTTCCCAAGGGTGTTCCAGTTTGAATACGCCGTGTCCAAGTTCGTGTGCAGCAGTTTTATTTTTTGCCTTTCCGAACACATACCCAAACTGTCCGTTTA
>NZ_JBHMFD010000003.1:0-46025 GCF_042427575.1 Bergeyella porcorum | reverse complement strand
CTCGTATTATACTTTGTGCTTAACCGAAAATTTGGCACTTCGAAATCGCCTACTTTTCATATACTAACCGATATACGCAATATATATGTAAAAAATAAACGAATGTTCGTATATTTGGGTGTATAGCCAATTTTAGAAACCGACATAGTGACAAAAAAAGAACTTATATGGACAATCGTAGTTTGGGTTATTTTGACCCTCATAAACTACTACTACATGAATTTTTTCTTTTTAGCATTTATATGGCTTGGATTGACTTTGATACTATTAATACTAGCAGTAATTCAATTAGTAAAGACAATCAAAGAAAGAAAAACATTAACGAAACTTCGTGTAGCAAAACTTGTGACAATTTCCTTACTCTTTCTTTTAACGCTTTTCCGACATACCACCAATCTTGCTATAGAAAAAGTAGACTGGTTCATTCTTGAAAACAAAAGAAATGAAATCGTAAAACAAGTAAAAAACAAAGAACTCAATCCAAATGTTAGCTGGAATGGATGGGTTTGTGAATTACCTTTTGAATTTCCAATAGTTTCAAATGGTGGAAACGACATTGGAATATATAGAAACAAAGAAAATAATTCAACAACAGTGACATTTTGGGTTTTCCGTAATTTTTTCGACTCACCTTCGACATATTTTGTTTACACGGACGACCCAGAAGAGATAAAAAGATTAGAAAAAAAAGTTGCTGAAAGACCTGACGATAACTGGAAGATTAAAGAAAATTGGTATAGAAAATATGGCGACTAACGAAAGAAAAACTGACTATAACAAGGTATTGCAAAAAGCGGGGCTAAAGTGCTAAATTCCAGGATTGTACTTTTATCTCCGCCAAAAATGAATTTTATTCGTTTTTTATTTTTAAATTTGGCTCATAAAAATTCGTTTTGGCTTGCCTTAGTGCAAAATAGAAACTTTCGACTTCGATTTCCCCGCCTTCGGAAATACCCAAACGTTAGCGGTCAGGCTAAAACGACCGAACCTAAAACGAAAACTGACAGACCAAAATGACGAAATTTAGTTGGGACATAATTCAAAAACAATCAGACGAAATTTTATCCTGTGGACTTAACAAATTGAAAACTCAGCCGTTTTGTGACACATCGACTGTTAATGAAAAAGGCTGTGGAAATTATTTAATATCGCTTGACAAAGTTCCGTTTTATGTTGGTGAAGGAAAAGAACTTGTTAAAAGACTTAAACAACAATTTAAGCCAACGACATCGACTTTTTACAAGAATTTCGAGAAACTTAACTCTACAAATCAACTTGCCAAACCAACAACAATTGACAAGTTTAAAATTCAATTTATTTCGACAAACATTGGACGAAAAGAGGTTGAAGAATTTGGAATTGTAAATTTACCAACAAAACTTAACGGTTTTCAACTTGACAAAAGGAAAAAGTTTGCAATTGCAGACCAAAGAGGACTTTGGAACGTAGTTCAAGAAAATTTTGCAAAAATCTTAGAAGAGGGAGAAATTAAAATTCTAAAATCGACTTTTACACCTTGGTTTGATGCAAAAACTATTAGTTCGGCTGGACTTTATCTTGTAAAAGACAAATCAGACAAACTAATTTATATCGGAGAAAGTTCTGACATTGGAGAACGAATAAAAACGCATAGTGGTCGAACATATTTTTCAGCACTTAGAAGACATATTGGAACTGACATTTTAGATTTTACACTACAAGAAATTAAAGGTAAAAAACGTTATTTTAGCGAAACAGAAGACAGAAAAGTAACAGAGTTTTTAAAAACGTGTAAAGTGACACTTTTTCCAGTTGATTTTGGACGTTATGAATTAGAAGAATATTTAATAAAAAAACACAGACCATTATTAAATCGAAAAGACAACAAAGGCTAACAAAAAAGCCCGAACCGCTAACATCGCATTGGCAAAATGGCGGGTTAAGTGCAAAATTGAACTTTTGTGCTTCTTTTCCCGCCGAATGTGTTCCACATTCGCTTTTTTATTGTAAGTTAGTGATGTGGAAACACATCGGCTACGTTACTGCTAAATTGAACTTTTCGTCCAATTTATCCGCCACTTCGCCAATGCGTTTCCCGTTACCTGCAATTTTATAAAACCTGCGATGAATACAAGATTTCTGATTATTTTGATATTTTTTTCAAATTTTGCGTTTAGTCAAACAAATAACTTCAAAAAACATATTGAAACTTCTGACATAAAAAGATTTTGGACTGCTTTTGACGCTGTAAAAAACTCAAATAACATAAATAAAGTCCAAATTTTTGAAAAGATTTACATTAAAAACGCTTCAAACGGATTGCAGGATTTCATAAAGTCAAGAGATTTTACTTCAGAAAAATGGATAAAATCATTTGCAGAATATCCAAAATTTTGGAATTCAATTCGACCTAAAACCGAAAACATTCAGAATGATTTTAACAAAGTTGAAAAGATTTACAAAAAATTCCAAAAGATTTATCCTGAATTTAATCCGCCAAAAATTTACTTTACAATTGGAATTTTAAAAGGTGGTGGAACCGTAATTAACGGAAATTTAATTATTGGTTCTGAATTGGCGTCGTCTGATAAATTTGTTGATTATTCTGAACTTCCAAAAAATTATCAGGACAGAATGAAAATTAATTCGGGAATTATGTTTCTAACAACTCACGAACTTGTTCACACACAGCAAAATTTAAATAATTCTAACAAATCAAACCTGCTTGGGAATTGTTTAAAAGAAGGTTCCGCCGATTTTATTGCGGAATTAATTCTTAACAAAAAAGTTGAAGCACCTTACATTGATTTCGGAATGAAAAACCAATGTAGGATTTGGGAGGAGTTTAAAAAAGAAATGTATGGTCATGATTTTCAAAATTGGCTTTCAAATACGGCGACTATAAAAGACAGACCTGCAGATTTAGGTTATTTTATAGGCTACATTATCACAAAAAATTATTACAAAAACTCACTGAATAAAAAACAAGCAATAAAGGAAATTTTAACTTTAGATTTTGCAGACGAAAAGGCAACGGAAAACTTTTTGAAAAAATCTAAGTATGCGTGTGAATAAGAAAAACTGCATGTAACATGGGTTTTGCAAGATGCGGGGTTGAAGGAAATCTCAGAAAATCTGTAGAAAATACCCGCAAAAATTTTTCCATTTTTTAGTTTTTTCGTAATTTTAAAAAATGGAAAAAGTTTTTTGTTAAGGTCGGGAGTTGTTCCCGAGGATAATTTTTTTGTAGCCGTTCAAATTATTCGTTGGTGAGCATAGCTTTTTTGCAAAATACTGATTTTTAAGTAGCTATATGTTTTAGGGCAAAAAAACATTATTTTTTTAGAATTTTCCTTTACAACTGTAGGAACTCTTCCTACAATAAAAACAAAGCGAAAAATCGGCTTTCGTTTTGTTTCAGGAAAAAGAGGCTGTCCAAAACTTCTCGGACAGTTTCTTTTTCATTAAACATTTGTTTAAAAAACATTATCTTTGTTTTGATTTTAAACTCTATCCAATGTACAATCTAGGATTAGCCTTATCTGGCGGAGGTTCCAAGGGTATTGCCCACGCTGGCGTTATCAAATTTCTCAACGAAAACAATATAAAACCCGATGTCCTTGCTGGCACCAGTGCAGGAGCTATTGTGGCAACCCTATACGCCGCAGGAAAAAACCCCGAAGAGATTTTAGCTTTCTTCAAGTCGGTTTATTTTTTCAAATGGAATCACTTTTCGCTTACCAAACCCGGAGGTCTCATCCAATCGGAGGCATTTCAAAAATATTTACGCCCCATCTTTGGAGAAGCCACCTTGGGAGATTTGGATAAAAAAGTCCTCATCACAGCCACCAATTTACTGACGGGCAAAGCGGAGGTTTTCAGCAAAAAAATCAAGGTGATAGACGCCGTTATAGCCTCTTGCTCCATCCCTATGGTGGTAACGCCTTATAAAATAGGCAATGAACTATACAGCGATGGGGGCATTCTAAACAATTTTCCCGCAGATGTACTCAAATATTCTGCAAGAAAAATTATAGGCATTTATTTTTCCTCTCAAAAAAGTGTAAAAAACAGTGATTTAAAATCCGTTATTGATGTTAGTTTTAGAGCATACGACCTGATGACTTCACAGTCAGAAGAAGGCAAATTTGCCCTTTGCGATTGGTTTATCAATCCCACAGACCTTGTCAATTACAATATGTTTGAAACCAATAAATCTCGGATGAACGATATCTTCCAAATAGGTTACGATGCTGCAAAAAACTCTTATGACCAAGCTATGCTTTAGTCTCTTCATCTATGGGGTGTGATACCCTTTCGCCACATCGCTTACAGTAGTTGGCATCATCATCTATATCATCATTTCCACATCGGTGGCATACTTTTTCCAGATTCTGCCGTTTATTTCTCATCTCCGCCGTCACAATCCCCGTAGGCACCGCAATAATGGAGTAACCCGCAAGCATCAGTACAATAGAGAAAAACTTCCCCAAAGGCGTTGTAGGAGATACATCGCCATACCCTACCGTAGTTACCGTTACTACCGCCCAATAGATGCTTTGGGGGATACTTTCAAACCCCTCCTTATGCCCCTCTACCATATACATTAATGACCCTACAATCACAGAGAAAATCATCAGAAACAACAGAAAGATATAAATCTTCCTTGAACTATTTTTCAGAGCTTTTACAATAAGGTAGCCATCGTTCATAAAGTCTAAGAGATTCAAAATCCTGAAAACCCTTAGCATTCTCAACATTCTAATGATGAGAAAAAATTTAGTTACAGGGAAGAATAAGCTCAAATAAAACGGAATGATGGACAATAAATCTATAATGCCATAAAAACTAAAAATATAATCTTTTTTATTGCGAATGGTAATGATTCTCAGGATATATTCTATGGTGAAGAACACGGAAATTGCCACTTCCAAAATAATGAAAAACAAATGGTACTGCAAATCAAAAGAAGGAACACTCTCCAGCATTACCGTGAAGGTACTGATGAGAATGAGGATGAGCAAGCTCAAGTCAAATATCTTGCCCATAGGCGTATCAGAGTAATAGATGATACGGAAGAGCTGGCGTTTCCACTTTTTGCGTTCAGGCTTAAAGTTGTGTTCTTTTTCTACCTCTATAGGGAGTTGGTCTGGCATTGGATATTTTTTTCTAAGGAAATTAATTCCTAATTTCGTTGCAAACTTAATAAAAAATGAAATTATACAACATCATTAGTGAGCTAGAAAAATCATTTCAGATGTCTCAAGCCGAAGATTTTGATAATGTAGGCTTACTTTGTGGCAATCCAGAGCGGGAAATCACAGGCATATTAGTGTGCCACGATGCTTTAGAAAATGTAGTAGAAGAAGCCATAGCAAAGCACCTTAACCTTATTGTATGTTTTCATCCCATTATTTTTTCTGGACTGAAATCCATTACTGGGAAAAACTATGTGGAACGAGCCATACTGAAAGCCATAGAAAACCAAATTGCCATCTACGCGATACACACCGCCTTTGATAACGATTACTTCGGGGTAAATTATCAAATCTGTGAAACTTTGGGTCTTAAAAATCAAAACATTTTGATGCCAAAGCAAAACAATCTAAAACAACTCGCCGTCTATGTTCCTCACAGCCACACCGAAGCAGTAAAAGAAGCCATCTTTGCAGCTGGTGCGGGACATATTGGGTTTTATGATGAATGCAGTTTTTCCGTATCGGGACAAGGGACATTCCGTCCACTTCCTGGGGCTAATCCTTATGCAGGTACGCACCATACTAGAGAAAACAGCCAAGAAGATATGCTCTATTTCATCTTTGAAAATCACAGACAGTCTCGCATTTTACAAGCGATGAAAACTGCCCATCCGTACGAGGAAGTCGCCTACCAAATCTATGCACTAGACAATGAAAATCCTTATGTAGGTTTGGGGCGTTATGGTGATTTTGAAGAAGCACTTTCCGAAGAAGCTTTTCTCAAATTGGTGAAAGAAAAATTTAATCTCAGCGTGATAAGACACTCTGCCCTACGAGGTAAACCCGTGAAAAGAGTTGGCGTTTTAGGAGGTAGCGGAGCCAGTGGCATAGATGCTGCCATCCGCCAAAAATGCGATGCTTACCTCACAGGCGATGTGAAATACCACGAGTTTTTCCAAGCAGAAAATAAGATGTTACTCTGCGATATAGGGCATTTTGAATCCGAACAGTTTGTTACTCAACAATTATTTGATATTTTATCGGAAAAATTTCCTAAATTTGCAATCTTAAAAACAGAGGAAAATACTAATCCTGTAAATTACTTTTTATAAAATATGGCTAAGAAAACAACGGAAATTTCAGTTGAAGACAAACTAAGAGCACTTTATGATCTTCAAATCATTGATTCCAGATTAGACGAAATCCGCAATACCAGAGGGGAATTGCCTATAGAAGTAGAAGATTTGGAAAACGAAATAGAAGGACTTCAAAAGAGAGCAGAGAAGTTTGATGGCGAAATCAAAGAACAAAACAACGAGATTAACACCAAAAATGAAGTCATTAATCACGCAAAATCTTTGATTGAAAAATACAAAGCTCAGCAAGACAATGTAAGAAACAATAAAGAGTTTGAAGCCCTAGGAAAAGAAATTGAATACCAAGAGCTTGAAATTCAACTTGCTGAAAAGAGAATCAGAGAATTTAATGCGAAAATCCAGCAAAAAAACGAGCTACTAAAAGACCTAAACGAGAAAATAGAAACGCTGAAAAGTCATTTGAAATTCAAAAAAGATGAGTTGGAAGGTCTTTTAGCTGAAACTCAAAAAGAAGAAGAATTTTTGGAAACCAAGTCCCAAGAGTTCTCTGAAAAAATAGACGAAAGACTACTAAAATCTTACCAAAGAATCCGCGAAAATTCCATCAATGGATTGGCAGTTGTAGGCTTAGAAAGAGGGGCACCAAAGGGTTCATTCTTTATGATCCCACCACAAAAGCAGATGGAAATTGCACAGAGAAAGAAAATCATCATAGATGAGCATTCTGGCAAAATTTTGGTGGACGAAGAATTGGTAAACGAGGAAACTGAAAAAATGAAGGATGTGATTAGATTCATCTCTTAGTCAAATAAAACAACCGTAACTCAAAATGTTGCGGTTGTTTATTTTTTACTCACTTTCTATTTTTCATTCCATCAAAAAATTGTAATTTTAAACCTCTAAAAAATATCATTAATGAGCAATATACAACTGAATACCCCATCTGAAAGAATCACAGCACTCAGAGCTCAGATGGCACATCACAATATAGACGCCTTCGTCGTCTATTCTGCAGATCCACATCTTAGTGAATATTTACCAGAAGAATGGCAAGAACGCACTTGGCTTTCTGGCTTCACGGGCTCTGCTGGTTTTGTAGTGGTAACACAGGATAAAGCCGCCCTTTGGACGGATGGTAGATACTTTATGCAAGCTGGAATAGAATTGAAAAATTCTGGAATAGAACTGATGAAAATGGGCGTAGATGGCGTGCCTTCATATACCGATTGGCTGAAGTCTGAACTACAAGAAGGAGGAATTGTTGCCGTAAATGCCTTAGCCGCTTCACATTCTAGTTGGCTAGAATTAGAAGGTCAATTAGCCTCTAAAAATATCAAAATTGTTAATCATCCTCTTTTAGCAGAGCTTTGGGTAGATAGAAATAATGAACAACCGAAGCACCCCATCTTTGTTCATCCATTGGAAAGAGCGGGGCAATCTGTGGAGGATAAACTGACCAACATCCGCCAAAAAATGACCGAACAAGGAGCCGACTTTCATATCATTTCTAGCTTAGATGATGTAGCTTGGACGGTAAACCTCAGAGGAAGCGATGTAGCGTACAACCCTGTATTTCTAGGATACATCACCGTTACCAAAGACCTCGCTACACTCTATGTAGATATGGAGAAACTTACCCCAGAAGCGGTACAGTATCTGAACGAGGCTCGCGTAGAAGCAAAACCATATGACGATTTCTTCGCAGATTTAAAGAAAGTGGAACATCAAAATGTTTTAATATCTCCTAACAGCAACCAATCTATTTTTGAAGCACTTTCCACAAAAAATCAATTGATAAAAGCCGCTGTACCAGGCAATTTGATGAAAGCTCAGAAAAACGAAACCGAATTGGAAGGCTTCCGTATCGCAATGCAGAGAGATGGTGTGGCAATGGTAAAATTCCTTTATTGGCTAAAGCATACCGCAGGGAAAGAAGCTTTAACGGAATATTCCATCGGGAAGAAACTAAAAAATTTCCGTGCCGAAGGTAAAAACTTTGTAGGAGAAAGCTTTGGCAGCATCATTGGCTATAAAGAAAATGGTGCCATCATCCATTATTCTGCTAAAGAAGAGGATAGCAAAGCGGTAACTAATGATGGTAGCATTTTAGTAGATTCTGGAGGGCAATACCTAGAAGGAACTACGGATATTACCAGAACCATTGCTTTAGGAAAAGTTTCTGAAGAGTTTAAAAAAGAAGTAACCTTAGTACTCAAAGGAATGATAGACCTTTCTATGGTCAAGTTTCCTAAGGGAACCAAAGGTGTTCATCTAGATGCTATTGCCAGAATGCCACTATGGTTAGAAGGTAAAGATTATAACCACGGTACTGGACACGGCGTGGGCAGTTTTATGAATGTCCACGAAGGGCCTCAGAACATTCGCAAAGATATGAACCCTCAAGAATTACTTCCAGGAATGGTATGCTCCAACGAGCCAGGTTTTTACCTTGATAATGGCTATGGCATTAGACTAGAAAACCTCATCGCTGTGAAAGAAGCTGAAACTACGCCATTTGGTACTTTCTATGAGTTTGAAACGCTTACCCTTTGCCCTTTCGATAGAGAGCTCATCCTTGTAGAACTGCTAACGCCATCAGAAAAACAATGGCTCAATGACTATCACCAATGGTGCGAAAAATTACTCGCTCCCGACCTAGAAGGCGATACCAAAGAATGGTTCTTACAGCAAGTAAAACCTTTATAATACACTCAAAGAGGCTGTCCAAAACTTTTCGGACAGCCTCTTTGAGTTGGAATTAATCCTTGATAGACTTATTTCACAATCACTTTATGACTTTGTATGAAGCCGTTAGCCTGAATTTTTAGGATGTAATTTCCTGTTGCTAATCCATTGATATTCAAATATTCGGTATGGCTCTTCTGAGATAGCTTGAAGGTTTTTACCAATTTACCCGTCATATCGTAGAGGTAAGCTACTCCGTTTTCAAGATTGGAATAATTAACTTTTAGCACACCATTCTCCGCAGGATTTTCAACCCCAAATGTGGTTTTAGAAGCAGTAAGGTCTGATGTAGATAAAACAGAATCACAATTCACGCTTCTTACATTCCCCGCAACACTAGTATCCCAAACATAGCAAGAGTTTTGTGTGACATTGGTGATATCTCCCGTTTGGGAATTGCCTTGCTCATTTCTGAACAGGAAGTTAGCAGAGGTAGCCCCAGTGAAAGAGAAAGAATACCAACCTGTATTGGCATCATAAGTCATTGCTACAGGATTGCTCCAGTTGGCATCTGCCATTACTCCAGTAGGTTGTACACCCCAATAATGGATAAACGAGTTACTCCAATTGGTCCCTTCTGATTTGAATTTTACAACAATACCTCCATCGGCAAAATTATAATTTCTTTCTACCACGCCAGAGCTTAAATTAGCGTTATCAAAAGCTACTGCCTTTAAAACTGTTGCACTGCTAATGCTTACAGGTCCTGTATAGATAGATGAAGTTGCATTAGGTTCAGTACCGTCCAGTGTGTATCTAATAGTAGGAGCCACGCGGCTATCATCACTTGCAGTAATGGTAATATTCTGCGTACTGCCTGTAAGATAAGTAGTGCTTGGCTCTTGGATTTGTATCGTAGGTGCTACATTGATGGCAGATTTAGTCCAAACAGCGTATTCATTATCAGTAATAATTTGGTTCCACCCCTCTCCAGAAGGTGTCCACGCGTTAGGACCTATCTTCATTGCAATAACGGCATCGGTATCAGCATATCTTTTCTTGATGTAGGCAGCATACAATCCCGTTTCAGATTTATCTATCACAATATGGCTCCAAGCATCTATCCCTGAAGTTTTTCTGATAGCCATCAGTTTATCAATTATGGCTTTCTCACTGGTATAATTTCTGGTAACGTTATCTTTGGAATAAATACCTCCAAAATAGTGAGGTGCAAATACAGATGGAATCCCTGGATGCGTTAGAATATAGGTATAGGCTTTAGGGATATTGCTGCCCAAAAACGCAGAACCGTGAATGAAGGTATCGTGATTATCTACGAAGGTAACCGCTTTTTCTGCAAAGCCATATTGCCCTGCCAGTCCCGCCATAGCTCCACCCCAGTTGAGATTACCATACTGATTATTAGCTGTGGCAGAAGCAAAGGTATTAGAAAGATTGTAGTAAAGGGAAAAATCAAATGCTCCAGAAATGGTGGCTCCACCAGCATAGGTGCCATTAATCCAGCTTTTGAGATTATCCACATTGCCATCCCAATTTTCACCTACAGAATAATAAGGCTGGCTATCCCCAATATACATTCCAAAATATTGCGGAGCAAAACCTTTGGCAACATCCCATCTCCATCCTTTGAAGCCTAATGCTTTCAGGCGACTTAGAAACTCTTTATAGCCTTCTTGTACAGTGGTATTGGTATGGTCTATATCTCTAGAGCCACCAAAGCCATCTCCTGTATCCTGAGCACCAGAGGGTCTGCAAGACATTACAGTGCCAGCATCAAATGCTGCTGTAGCTTCATCATTGATAACAATAGCATCACATCCCCAAGTAGGATTGGTGAAATCCGTCCAGCCTGTAGTGCCACTTCTGTGGTTTGCCACCACATCTGCTATCGGATAGATACCTCTGGCGTTCATATTAGAAAGCATCTTTTTAAGCTGTGCTTCCGTTCCCCAAGCGGTAGAAGAGAAGTTGAAAAGCTCTGTAGGGAAATAGCCTACTCCTCCCGTAGAATGGCTTGCAGGTGGCATCCATATCATATCAAATCCCAATGCTTTCAGGTTGCCCGCACGGGAAGCGTAGAATTCATACAATCCTCCTTCGCTGGTATTTCTAGATTGGTTATACTCATCCCATCCGAAAGATTGTAGCATAATATCATCTAAATAATCTGGGGTTTGAGTTTGTGCTTGAATTTGTACTGACATTGCCATCAACATCGATACAGTAAGTAGTGTTTTCTTCATAATTAACTTTTTTTATTCTATATTTTCAGGGGAGTAAAAGTACAAACATTTTGTATATCTTTGATAAGATTTTAATATGAATTTAAACAGCTGTTTATAGGTGTAGTAGATGAGTATAATAACTTCGTAAATCAATTTCTTTTATTAATTTTACCTCTCTAAAAAAAACAAACGCTGATGAGTGCCGAGGAGGTTCTTTTTTATAATGTGGAAAATCTTTTTCTTCCTGATTTTGAATTTCATAAACGAGAAATACCATCTTCAAATTCTGGTTTGAAAAACTGGAACAAAAAAAGATACGAAGCCAAACTCAAGAGTCTAGAAAAAGTATTTCTCTGGATAAAACAGCAAAATGGACAACTACCATTCTTGGTAGGACTTTGCGAAGTGCAGGGCATACAACCCCTTCAAGATTTAGCCGCATTAGAAACCTTCGAACATCGTTATCGCATCGTCCATTATAAAGGTAAAGATGAACGCGGTATGGATGTCGCTTTGCTCTACGACTCATCCAAAATACAAATACTTTCTTCCGAATCTATCACCTATACCTTTGAGGAAAGTGGTGAAAAGCATACCCGAGATGTCTTATATTGCAAGTTGAAATTTAACACTTGGGTAATGAATGTCTTTGTGCTACATCTGCCATCTAAACGAGATTCTGACAGTAACCGAAACAAAAGAATTCATATTTTAAAAGATTTGCAACAACGCATTGCGATGCTTCCAAAGGAAGAAGCTACCATCATAATGGGAGATTTTAACCAAAATCCCAGCGAAGGTTTTCTGAAGGATTTCTTACAGAGCGGTTCATCGGTGCTATTCAATCCTTTTGTTCAGTTGTTCAAAGAACGGCAGTTTTCTACTTTCCACGGCAGATTGGGATTGTTGTTTGACCAGATGATACTTTCCCCACATTTTTTATCAGAAGGGTATTCGCTACAGTTTGAAAAGGCTGCTGTTTTTAATGACCCACGATTGTCTAGCGGTATCAAAAGCCATAGAGGACGCCCTTTCAGAACCTATGCAGGGACAAGATATCTTGGTGGCATTAGCGACCATTACCCCGTATTAATAAAGTTTAAACAGAAATCTTAATCCCGAAAAGCAAATAAAAATCAGTGGTTAAAAGAAGACCTAAAAACCATTTCTTTCATACCTTTGCATCAATTAATTTATCAATAAAGTTTAAACATTATGAATATCGCACAATATCTTGATTCAACTTATTTGAAAACACCAGCTCAGTCTGGTCTTACAGAAGAAGCAACCAAAAAAATCGTTTTTGAACTCTGTGATGAAGCCTTGGCAAACCATATTTTTGCCGTGATGATTCGTCCAGATTATGTGAAAGAAGTTAAAACTTACCTAGCACCGAAAGGGGATGTAAAAGTGGGTACAGTTATTGGTTTTCACGAAGGTACTTATACCGTGGAAGAAAAATTAGCCGAAGCCCAAAAAGCCATTGAAGATGGCGTAGATGAATTGGACTATGTGATTAATTTTGAAGCTTATAAAGCAGGGGATTTAGACACCGTGAAAAGAGAAGTGGTAGAAGGTTCCAAGCTTGGTTTAGACAACGGAAAAATCGTAAAATGGATTATAGAAATCGCGGCACTTACCAATGCTCAGATTGAAGGCATCACCACTCTGATTCGCCAATGTGCAGAGGAGCATTTTAGCCCAGAAGAGCAAGCGAAGATTTTTGTAAAATCGTCCACAGGATTTTTTAAAACCGAAGATGGAAAACCTAACGGTGCCACAGTAGAAGGTATCAAACTGATGAAAGCCAACGCTGGAGCTCTACCAATAAAAGCCGCAGGCGGCGTAAGAACCCCCGAAGAAGCTCAAGAAATGATAGCCTTGGGCGTTACCCGCATTGGGACTTCTTCTGCATTAGCCCTATTGAAAGGCGAAACAACATCGGGAGGTTACTAAACTAAAAATCATAACAGTAAAAACTGTCCTTTTCACAGGGCAGTTTTTTTTATTTCAATCCAATCATATTGAAGTACACCTTTTCCGATACTTGAATATCAAACTATTTCCCCCTTTGGAGGTATGAACTTCTATTCCACTTCATCAATCGATATAGTTTTGTCTAATATCAATATTTTTATTATTTTAGCGGAATTAATAAAGAAAACTATTTTAATGAGAAAAAATATTACCAATGCTGTATGGTCTGCCATTGTATTAGGAGCTGTTTTGGTTTCTTGTGGCAAAGACAAACCTCTTACCAGTGAAAGCAACGCCGTAGAAACTACACAAGATGGCAAACTCTATGTGCTAGATACCCTGAATAGCAAGATAGAATGGAAAGGCTTCAAAGTATTTAAAAGCGATAATACCAGCCATTTTGGGACATTAAAGTTTGAAAGTGGTGATGTTACTGTGAAAGATGGCGTATTAGAAAGTGGAAAATTTGTTGCCAATATAGCGTCTTTAGAAAATGTGGATTTAGCCAACGATGCAGAGCAAAAATCCAAATTGGAAGGGCATCTAAAATCTGGCGACTTCTTCGAGGTGGAAAAATTCCCAACGGCTTCTTTCGTCATCACCAAAGTTTCTGCTACAGAAGGTGGAGATTACAACACGCTTTTAGACGGTAATCTTACCATCAAGGGCATTACTAAACCCACTCAGTTCCTCGCCAATGTAAGTGTGAACAATGGAGAGGTAACCATCGCTACAGAACCGAAAGACATCAATAGAGAGGAGTTTGGAGTGAAGTTTCAAGCACCGATTCAAAATGGTGTTATCAAAAACGAAATCAATGTACAGATTTTGGTAAAAGCATTGGGAGAACAGTAAAACTTGTTTATACAGCAAAATAAAAGGTGTGAGAATATCGCACCTTTTTTTCATTAATAACCGAAAAGTTGTAAATTTGGCATCTTGAAAAAATATCCAAAATGTTAGAAAAGATTGAAGAACTATTGGCAGAGGTTGCCCGTTTTACCACTACCAATAAGGAGGAAATAGAGCAATTTCGCATTCAATATAATGGTAAAAAGGGAATTCTAAATGATTTGTTTGAAAAATTCAAAGAAGTTCCTAATGAACAAAAGAAAGAATTCGGACAGAAAATCAATACGCTGAAACAAGCCGTTGCCGCAAAGCTTGATGAGCTGAAAGCCGCTACTGCCACTCAAATTGTAGTGGAAAAAGAAGACCTTACCAAGCCTGCATTTCCATTAGAGTTGGGAACAAGACATCCTATCAATCTGGTAAGAAATCGCATTGTGGAAATCTTCAAGTCCATTGGTTTTGCTGTGGCAGATGGCCCAGAGATAGAAGATGATTGGCACAATTTCAGTGCACTAAATATGCCAGAGTACCACCCTGCAAGGGATATGCAAGACACTTTCTTTATAGAGCAAAATCCTGATATGCTACTGCGTACCCATACTTCATCTGTTCAAATCCGATATATGGAGAACAATGAGCCACCCATCAGAATATTGGCACCAGGGCGTGTATTCAGAAACGAGGCGGTATCCTCTCGCTCGCATTGTATTTTCCATCAGATAGAAGGGCTTTATATTGATGAAAATGTAAGCTTTGCAGATTTAAAACAGACCATTCAGTTTTTCACTACGGAGCTTTTTGGAAAATCAAAAATCAGAATGCGTCCATCGTACTTCCCTTTTACAGAGCCAAGTGCAGAGGTGGATGTGTATTGGGGGCTTAATTCTGAAACCGATTATAGAATCACGAAAGGAACGGGCTGGCTAGAGATTATGGGCTGTGGTATGGTGGATCCTGCGGTACTGAAAAATGTAAACATAGACCCAGACCAATATTCTGGCTATGCTTTCGGTATGGGAATAGAGCGTATTGTGATGCTGCTTCATCAGATGGGAGACATCCGTATGTTCTTTGAAAATGATAAGAGAATGCTAGAGCAATTCGGGCATCTGTAACCTATGTTTTAGCACATTATACACTACGCATTCCTTGATTGGGAATGCGTTTTTTGTTTTTCCCTGAGACTGAAATAGCCTCCCGAAGTAGGAATCTTCAACAATACAAAAGACAAATTTCCCTAGTATCTGTTTTTATTCAATTTCTTCAATAATTTATTGTCCACAACTTGTTTCAAACCAATCCACTTTGGGATTTATGACAAACATCGGTGTTTTAAATCAATCCATTTTGGGATTTATGACAAACATCAGTGTTTTAAATCAATCCACTTTGGAATTTATGACAAACATCAGTGTTTTAAATCAATCCACTTCGGGATTTATGACACGCATCAATGTTTGTAATCAATCCCTGAAAGGTTTTATTGCAAATAAGATGATTTTAAATCAATTCAATATCAATTTGATATTATAATTAAAAATATAACATTCAGCCTCTTCAAAAATACTAAAATCAAAGCCTGAATGCTTTCAACCCAAGCCTTGAAAAATCTGAAACAGCTTATCTAATCTTTTTCCCGAAAAAAACTATATTTGTGAAATTTTATTTTTAGAAAATATGAATTCTACAACGGTATTACTTTCATTTGTACTGATTTATTTCGTGGGGCTTTTGGTAATTGCCTACTTTACAAGTCGTAATTCTGATAATCAATCTTTTTTCATCGGGAACAAAAAGAGCAAATGGTGGCTCGTGGCTTTTGGAATGATAGGCACCAGCCTCAGCGGCGTTACCTTTATTTCCGTACCTGGTACGGTGGGGAAAATGACGGGTGGTGAGCCTCCCTTTGGTGGGTTTGAATACTATATGATGGTAGTGGGTTTTTTCTTGGGGTATTTTGTGGTGGCGTTCATCCTCTTACCGCTGTATTACCGTATGAATCTTACCTCTATCTATACCTATCTGGGAAAGAGATTTAATGTAGAAGCCCATAAAATAGGCTCGTTGTTTTTCATTATTTCGCGTTCCATAGGAGCTACAGCAAGGCTCTATCTGGTGGTGAATGTATTACAGATTTTTCTTTTAGAAAGTTTGGGCGTTCCGTTTTGGGTAACGGCTGCCATCATCCTTCTGATGGTACTACTCTACACCTTTGAAGGTGGCGTAAAAACCATTGTGATTACCGATACGCTACAGACCTCCTTTATGATTATCAGCTTAATAGGCTGTATTCTTTACATTCTTTCTCACTTGGATTTATCTGCCGCAGAGGCGTACAATACCCTTGCCGAAAGACAATACACCCACCTCATCAATACCGATGTTAATTCTAAAACATTTTTCTTGAAAACCATCTTAGGAGGGATGTTCATCACCATTGCAATGACGGGATTAGACCAAGAAATGATGCAGAAAAACATTTCAGTAGATAATCTGAGAAATTCTAAAAAGAATATGCTTTCTTTTGCGGTCATTCTATTATTTGTGAATATGGCGTTTTTATTTCTAGGAGGACTTCTGTATCTATTTGCCATCAACAACGGGGCAGAATATGCACAAATCACCAATATTATCAATGGAAAAGAGCAGATAAGCAACATTTTCGGCTTCCGAGATGCCACTGGTAATATTACAAACATTATGGGAGACGATTTATTCCCTGCCCTATCCCTGCAAGGCTATTTTCCACTGGCTATTTCTATTATTTTCATCATTGGTTTAATCTCCGCATTGTTTCCATCCGCAGACGGGGCTCTTACCGCTGTTACCAGTTCGTATTGTGTAGATCTTCTCAATCTGAATGAGGATAAAACCAAAACTGAAAAACAGAAAAAAAATCTCAGAATGCGGGTACACCTTACCTTCACAGTGGCTTTCTTCCTGCTGATTATGATTTTCAAAGCCATTAATGATAAATCTATTATCTATCTCATTATGGAAATTGCGGGTTATACTTATGGGCCACTTTTAGGATTGTTTGCCTTTGGTATTTTCACCAAATTTCAAATACAGAAGAAAGGAAGTATCTTAGCAGTAACGCTTTTGGCACCAGTAGCCACTTACCTTGTTAATATGCTGATTACACAGAATACAGATTATCGCATAGGTGTAGAACTTATCATCATCAACGGACTACTGACTTTCCTTGGTTTATTCCTCGTAAAAGGAAAAGGAACCTATACCGAGACTCCTACGCCTACCAACCCATAATCTATAATATCTCCTCTAATCTCTTTTATAAGAGCAAAGAAGAAGAAAGAGCAAAGAGGTCGTATATTAATTGTTGATTGTTAATGATTAATTGTTAGTCTATGATTGTCGGTTGATAGTCTTTTCTCTTTCTTCTTTCCTCTTTCTTCAAAGACTCAACACTCAAAACTCAGCACTAAAATTGGTTGTCAGTTGTTGGTTGTCGGTTGATAGTCTTTTCTCTTTCTTCTTTTCTCCTTCTTCAAAAATTCAAAACCTCAAAACTCAGCACTAAAATTGATTGATAGTTGTCGGTTGATAGTCTTTCCTCTTTCTTCAAAAAAAACTTTCAATTAGGGTTTAATTTTTGTAATTTCGCTCAATCATAAATCTTAACAATAATGAGTAAAAGCATTGAAGAACTAAAATCTCTCACCACACAGATAAGAAGGGATATTTTGAGAATGGTACACGCTGTAAACTCTGGACACCCAGGGGGTAGCTTAGGGTGCGTAGAGTATTTTACTGCACTTTATGGCAAAGTGATGAATTATCAATTGCCCTTCACAATGGAAGGTAAAAACGAAGATTTATTCTTCCTTTCCAATGGGCATATTTCACCAGTTTACTATTCCACTTTAGCAAGGTTTGATTTCTTCCCTGTGGAAGAACTGAAGACTTTCAGAAAATTAGATTCTCGCTTACAAGGACACCCTACCACCCACGAAGGTTTACCAGGGGTAAGAATTGCATCTGGCTCTTTAGGACAAGGTCTTTCAGTAGCTATTGGTGCCGCCTTAGGGAAAAAATTGGACGGCGATGCTTCTTTGGTCTATTCCCTTCACGGTGATGGCGAATTGCAAGAGGGGCAAATCTGGGAAGCCCTAATGTATGCTGCCCACAATAAGGTGGACAACCTGATTGCAACAGTAGATTATAACAACCGCCAGATAGATGGTGATGTGGAAGATGTCCTCAGCCTTGGTGATTTACACGCTAAATTAGAAGCTTTTGGCTGGACGGTTCTCAATGAGAAAAACGGAAATGATTTAGAAGCGGTTATCGCTATCTTGGAAAAAGCAAAAGCCGAAACTGGCAAAGGAAAACCTGTGGTAATCATCCTTAATACCGAGATGGGTAATGGCGTAGATTTTATGATGGGTACGCACGCTTGGCACGGCAAAGCTCCGAATGATGAGCAACTGGCCAAAGCAATGGAACAACTTTATATAGAAGCTCCTGCTGATTACTAATTCTAAACATTCAACAAAAAAGAAAAATTAAAAATGAAATACACCTATACAGAAAAAAAAGATACCAGAAGTGGATTCGGAGCAGGATTAGCAGAGCTGGCAGATAAAAACCCTAATGTTGTTGCCCTTTGTGCAGACCTTATCGGTTCCCTAAAAATGGAGAAATTCATAGAAAAAGCCCCAGAGCGATTCTTCCAAGTGGGAATTGCAGAGGCTAATATGATGGGCATTGCCGCAGGGCTTACCATTAATGGTAAAATTCCTTTCACGGGTACATTTGCTAATTTCTCTACTTCCAGAGTTTATGATCAAATCCGTCAATCTATTGCTTATTCTGGTAAAAATGTAAAAATCTGTGCCTCTCACGCAGGGCTTACCTTAGGGGAGGATGGGGCTACGCATCAGGTTTTGGAAGATATTGGTATGATGAAAATGCTTCCTGGGATGACGGTAATTAACCCTTGCGATTATAACCAAACCAAAGCCGCTACATTGGCAATTGCTGAACACGAAGGTCCTGTTTATTTAAGATTTGGGCGTCCTGCTGTACCGGTATTTATTCCAGAGGATATGCCTTTTGAAATTGGGAAAGGGATTCTTCTACAAGAAGGAAAAGATGTGACCATTGTAGCAACGGGACATTTGGTATGGGAATCCTTAGTAGCTGCCGAAGAATTGGAAAAAGAAGGCGTCTCTTGCGAAGTGATTAACATCCACACCATCAAACCATTAGATGAAGAAATCATTCTAAAATCTGTGGAGAAAACTGGTAAGATTGTTACGGCAGAAGAGCACAACTACCTAGGTGGTTTAGGCGAATCTGTGGCGGGACTTTTAGCCAGAAAAAGACCTACAAGACAGGAATTTGTAGCTGTAAATGATTCCTTCGGAGAATCTGCTACCCCTACCGAACTGATGAAAAAATATGGCATAGATGCGGAAGCGGTAAAAAAAGCCGTAAAAAGGGTGCTAGAAGGATAATCCTTGCTTTTACAATATAACCGCCGCCCTCTCAACTTGGTTGAGAGGGCGGCGGTGTTTTATAATCGCAACATTACGCTTCTCCCTCTTCTTTCAATTGAAAAAAGGAAAAACTTACATTGCCATACTTTCTTGTTTCAAGAAGTAGAGGATGCTCTATGTTCATTCGGCTTTGATGCTCTAAAACAAAAACGCCATTCTCTTTCAGATATTGATTATTCAAAACCAAGGCGATGAGTTCCTGATATTTTTTCTCATCGGTTCCATCAAATGGAGCATCAGCAAAGACAATCTCGTATTGTTTTTTATTTCGGTTTTTCTTGAGCCAATCATACACATCGCCCCTTTGAACATTAATCTGCAATGCCATATCCAAATCTGCTGCCGTAGAGCTAATAAAACCACAATGCTTGGTATTCAGTTCCACCGCTGTAACATCTTGACACTCTCGAGAGGCAAACTCTAACGAAATAGAACCAATACCTGCAAACAAATCCAGAACAGAACACGCCTGAAAATCCAATTGATAGCGATTTTCTAAAATACTAAACAACGCCTCCTTTGCAAAGTCTGTGGTAGGTCTTACTTCAAAATTTTTGGGTGCCACAATGCGTTTGGCCTTCCATTTTCCGCTGATGATTCTGAACATAATATGGTTGTTGGTTGACAGTTGATGGTTGTTGGTTTTGAACAACCTAATTGTTTAGTTGATTTTTAAAATAAAATTTTGTTTTGGAATATTGTCAAATACAATTTTCAGATGGTTAACAAATTTGCGAAGCTCGGAAATAAAAGTTTCGTTCCCCGAAGTTTCTCCATAAACAAAAAAATACGCATCTTGAGTTCCAAAATCTATCTTGCTAAGGGTAAACATAATGAAATAGAGAAAATCCACCTCCGAATCTACATCCAAGTTGTTGTATAATAACACTTTTTTATCCTTCAATGCTACAAACTCGCACTGATGATGGTAGAGGTTGATATGGATTTCATTACCGCCTTTCAGGTGGATAGAACTGAGGAATTTCTCCCCAGAAAAGTTAAAATTCTTAGGAACTTTCACCCCTTTGATGAGCTGATAATATTCCTTTGGAAGGGTGTAATAAAACTGAACGCCAAACCGCTTATTAACAGAGAGCATTAGCTCCTCTTCATCGGGGTTTACTTGAGCATTATAATTGATTAAATCATATCCCAAATCGTGCTGTGAGAACCCCTCTGGCATTAGCGTAAAATGATTGAGT
The DNA here is from genome assembly GCF_042427575.1 of Bergeyella porcorum. Lineage (NCBI taxonomy): Bacteria > Pseudomonadati > Bacteroidota > Flavobacteriia > Flavobacteriales > Weeksellaceae > Bergeyella > Bergeyella porcorum. The sequence continues at coordinate 25,264 of NZ_JBHMFD010000003.1, read as the reverse complement.
GCAGAATATACCGAAATGCTGAAAAATTTCTTTCCCAAAACTTCTTTCAACTTTTGCAAGATAAAATCAGAAGGTGCATCTTCATTTTGAAAAAAGGCATTTTCCTCCAAAACGGTTTTGTTTCGGGTAATCTGGTATTGCAAACCATCTTTCGTGAAAAGTAAATTGAGTTTTTCCATATAAAATGATGGCAAATTTAGTGAAATTCTACCATTATCGCACCCGATTGATGATGCAAAATTTCTTTATTATAAAAATCCAGCCCCAGCTGAGATTCCAAAGTATCTATCACCATTTTTTGTAAAGTCCCATCTCCCAAGCCGTGAATAATTTCCATTTTTTTCAACCTATTCTTTCTGCAAAACACCAAGGCTTCCAATAGTTTTTCTTTCTGAATGAATAACCTTTCAAATCCATCATAATCCAAAGGCATATCTACCAATTTTTCAAAATGTAAATCTAAAACAAAATGATTTCTCTGATGTTTCTTGGATTTCGGTTTGTATTCCTTAAATTTTTCTACGTTCTGGATATTATCATACCAATCAGCATTTCGCTGTACTATTTGAGATACCGCCACACGATGTGTAAAGCCGTGCTCATCTTTAAAAACCACCATATCCCCGTGAACGGAAGTTATCACCCCACTCAAATCTTCATCTATCACAGAAACGCTATCACCTATTTTCATCTTTTGTTTGTGCTTTTATCAACTATAAATTCTAAAATCTAACCTCTCCCCCTACCTTTTCCCCAGCTCTATCACTTCAAGATTTTGGATATTATCGCCATCTATTTCAAAACGCATCATTGTACGCACCTGATGCCAGCCACTCTTACCACACGCCCCAGGATTGAGGTGTAAAAGCTTATGCTTCTCATCGTACATCGCTTTCAAAATATGAGAATGCCCAGAAATAAATAGCTGAGGAGATTTCATTCCAATTTCTTTTTTGGCAAGTGGACTGTATTTGTTGGGATACCCTCCAATGTGTATCATCAGCACCTCTACCCTTTCGCATAGAAATCTATTGACCTCTGGTACGCATTGCCGAACTTCCGTACCATCTATATTACCATAGACCCCCCTTAGCGGTTTAATGTTTTGTAAGGTTTCCAAAACGGAAACATTCCCAAAATCACCGCAATGCCAAACCTCATCTGCTTCGCTAGCGTATTGCAATATTTTTTCATCTAAGTGAGAATGCGTATCTGAAAGTAAAAGTATCTTCGTCAAAAGTATTATTTTTGTGGTTGCAAATTTACAAAATTGAGATACTTTATAGAATTTTCATACAACGGAAAACATTATTTCGGCTATCAAATTCAGCCGAACGCCATCACTGTGCAGGAAGAACTAGAAAAAGCCCTCTCTACCCTACTGAGAACCCCCATCAAAACCACGGGAGCTGGGCGTACCGATACGGGAGTACACGCTAAGAAAATCTTTGCCCACTTTGATTTTGATGGTCATATTGCAGATAAGCTTCCTTATCAGCTCAATAGCTTTTTACCGCCAGACATTGCCGTGCATAGAATTTTCAGGGTGAGAGATGATTTTCACGCTCGTTTTGATGCCACTTTTCGCACCTATCATTATTATATTTCGTTGGAGAAAAATCCTTTTACGCAGTCATCGGCTTGGCAGCATTGGAAGAAACCTTTGGACATCAATAAAATGAACGAAGCGTGTAAAATTCTCTTTGAATATGAGGATTTTGAAAGCTTTGCCAAAGTAGGTGGAGATAATAAAACTACCCTCTGCAAAATCTACAAAGCCGAATGGGAACAGCAAGGCACAGAACTGAAATTTACCATCTCTGCCAATAGATTTCTGAGAAATATGGTGAGAGCCATTGTAGGAACTATGGTAGAGATAGGCTCGGGAAAGCTAAAGCCAGAAGAGCTACGCCACATTATAGAAGCCAAAAACCGAAATGCTGCAGGTACCTCTGCTCCCGCACAAGGCTTATTTCTAGTGGATGTAGGTTATCATTTTTAGGTTTGAGTGTTGAGTGTTGAGTTTTCACCATCAACCGACAACCAACTTGAGTTTTGAGTGCTGAGTTTTGAGTGTTGAGTTTTCAACAACCAATTTAAGTTTTGAGTTTTGAGTGCTGATTTTTAACAATTGACAATTAACCATTAATAAACGACCATCAACCGACAACCATCAACTATCAACCAATAACCATTAACAATTAAAATAGGTTGCCTCACTCTAGAGACAACCTATCTTCTACAAAGAAACATTAAATAAACGATGATGAAAATTAATGCGGTGCTACATCTTTATGGTCGTAGTCAGCTACCATCATTTCTTCGATATTATCTTTTTCGTGCCCGAAGAAACGGTCTTCTATTCTTACGATGATATAATATACCACAGGAACAATAATCAGGGTAAGGAATAGTGAGGACATCAATCCACCGATGATAACAATCGCCAAGCCATTGTTCATCTCAGAACCAGCTCCAGATGCCATCGCTATTGGCAACATCCCGAATACCATCGCAATGGTGGTCATCAAGATTGGACGAAGACGAGCGTGGTTGGCCTCTATTAGAGCTACTTCTATGGTATCCCCCTGCTCTACCCTATGGTTGGCAAAATCTACCAAGAGAATAGCGTTTTTCGCCACAAGACCAATGAGCATAATGATACCCAAAATGGTGAAAATGTTCAAGGATTCATTAGTCAATGCCAATGCCCACAATGCTCCAATGAATGATAATGGAATGGAAAAGAGTACAATGAACGGCTTCACGAAGTCGTTATAAAGCACCACCATAATCATATACACGAGCATAATGGCGGCTATCAATGCAATACCTAATGTTCCGAAACCTTCCGCTTGGTTCTCGGCATTACCACCCCATTTCCATTTCACGCTTTCAGGCTTTTTCAAGGTTTCCAATCGTTTTTCCAATTCACTGGTAACACCATTAAGGGACTTCCCTACCACCTGAGATTTTACAGTAACCGATGGCGCACGGTTGTAACGCTCTAATAACGCTGGGCCAGAAGTGTATTCTACCTCTGCAAACTGGGAGAGATTCACCTTTTGCCCTTGCCCATTGGTAAACTCAATATTCTTTACATTATCGATATTCTTTCTATCAGCTTCATCAAAGATGATATTGATGTCATATTCATTATCCCCTGTACGGTATTTGTTATCGGTATTTCCATTGAAAGCCGTTCTCAAAGTTTGCCCTACTGTAGCTACATTCAGCCCAAGACTTGTCATTCTATCTCTATCTACACTAATGGAAATCTCTGGGTTTCCTTCCTCTACGCTGAGGGTAACTTCACTAGAGCCTTCTATCTTTTTCAGTTCTGCTTCGGCAGCTCTACCATAGGCTAAAACCTCTTCCAAAGTACTTCCCGTAACTACCAATTGTACTGGTGCATCTTCTGCTCCCATAATCCCCACAGGCACGGTGGTTACCTTAGCACCTACCAATTCTTTTTCCAGCTCTCTTTTCATTTTGGCAGCAAAGATTTTGGTAGGGTCTTCTCTTTCAGATTTATCCACCAACTCTACATTGATTTCGGATTTATAAGCTGTAGATTGCGAAGCTCCCATCCCACTACTAGACTGCCCTACGGTGGTAATCATAGAAGCTACTGCTGGATTTTTAGCCAGGTAAGCCTCCGCTTTTTGAGTCATAAAATTGGTTTCTTCGATGGAAGATTCTTTCGGCATTTCTATCTGAACCAAAAACTCACCTTTATCCGTTCCTGGGAAGAAATCTCCACCAATGTAGCCCAACGCTGCTACCGCAATGGCACTTACAAATAGGAAGAAAGTTACTACAAAGGTTTTTATCTTATTGTGAAGCGACCATTTGAGCAAATCACTCATAAAGTGGGTGAATGAAGTAAGCACTGCTTCAAACTTATAAATCACTTTTCCTAGAAGGGAATTTTTACTGATAAGCTCCAATTTCCCGTATCTTGAAAACAACCAAGGCACCACCGTAAAGGATACCAAAAGGGAAAGCATTGTAGCTATTACCACCGTTACACAAAACTGACGAATGATGTCTGGTACCATCCCACTACTCATCGCAATAGGTAAGAATACCACCACAATTACCAAAGTAATCGCCGTAACGGTAAAGCCAATTTCTGCTGCACCATCGTACGCTGCACGCACTCGGTTTTTGCCCATCTCCATATGGCGGTGGATGTTTTCTATCACCACAATAGCATCATCTACCAAGATACCCACAACGAGGGAAAGTGCTAATAAACTCATCAAATTGAGCGTATATCCGAAAACGAAAAGCCCGATGAATGTAGCTATCAATGAAGATGGAATTGCCACCATTACGATAAGGGCATTTCTGAAACTATGAAGGAAAAACAACATCACAAAGGCTACCAAGCCCACAGCAATCATCAAATCCTTCATTACAGCATTGGCAGAATTGAGCGTAAACACCGAGGTATCATTCGCTAAATTAACCTTAATGCCTTGTGCTGCATATTGTTTTTCTATATCTACAATTTTCTGTTTCACCAAATCACTCAGCTCCACAGCATTAGACCCACTTTGTTTTTGGATTTGAAGCAAAAGCGTTGCCTGCTGGTCTATTCTTGCTATTTTCTCCACTTCTTTCTGAGTATCTTGCACCTCGGCAACATCAGAAAGCTTGATGTTCACGCCATTCTGTGAAGAGAGCGTTAGGTTTCTCATTTCCTCTACTGTTTTGAATTTTCCAGATAGGCGGATGAGCGTAGAACTCTCTCTGGTCTCTAAGCTTCCCGTAGGGAAATCCATATTAGATGCTGCAATAATCTGCTGCACTTGCGGAACGGTAAGCCCATAACCTTGAAGCTTAGCCTGATTGAGGTTGATGCGGATTTCACGCTCTTGTCCCCCGATGATATTCACCTGAGAAACCCCTGCAATTCTGGAAAACTCAGGTTGTATTTTTTGATCTACCAAGTCATAAAGTTCAGTTTCTGTAAGATTACCCGTTACCCCTAAGCTCGCCACAGGCAAGTCTGATAGGGAGAATTTTGCCAAAGAAGGCTCTTTAGCATCTTCTGGTAAATCTGAACGGATGGCATTGATTTTCCTTTGGGCATCATTCAGGGCATAATCTACATCGGCATCATTCTGAAACTGAATAATCACCACAGAAAGACTTTCATAAGATTTGGTTTGAATGTTTTTAATCCCTTCCAATGCGGCAACCGCATCTTCTATCTTCTTAGAAACACTGTTCTCTACCTCCGAAGGCGATGCTCCAGGATATACGGTAGAGATGGTTACTACTTTTACTTCCACATTGGGAATCAGCTCGTAGCTTAGCTGCTTGTAACTAAACAACCCTCCGATGATGAGTGCCGCTAAAAAGACAATCACCAAGCTGGGGCGTTTTATGGATACTTCTGCTAATTTCATTTTATTTTTTTAATTGTAAATAATATTATCCTTCTGAGCAAGCTCAGATTGAATCTACATCTATATGGCTAAATAAGTCTATTGCATAAATTTCTCAGCCAATACAAAACCCATTGCTAATATGGCGGGTAAACCTTGTTTTATCAGGATACTCTTAGAAGATTTATAAGCACCGTAGAGCGCCGCTACAATGATACATCCTAAAAAGAATACGCGTACATTGAAAGACCATTCTGCATCGCTAATGAGAAACGACCAAAGCAATCCCGCCGCTAAAAAACCATTGTACAAACCTTGATTGGCTGCCAAACCTTTGGTCTTTGTAAAAAGCTCTTCGGGCAAAGCCCCTCTAAAGGTTTTCTTGCCTATGGTTTCCCACGCAAACATCTCAATATACAGTATATAAAGATGCTCTATCGCAACAAGGGCTGTTAAAATCTGTGCTAATGTGTTCATTCTTTTTTACTAGTTTTGAGTTTTGAGTGCTGAGTGTTGAGTGTTGAGTGTTGAGTGTTGAGTTTTAAGTTTTGAGTGTTGAGTTGGTTTACAATTAACAATTACCCCTACAGCTCTCTAACCTCTAACCTCTAATATCTAACCTCTAACTTTCTAACCAATGAGAACCATCAACTACTTAAGTACCTTCACTTTCGTTTTATCTGATAGGTTGATTTGTCCGCTGGTGATGACCATATCGCCTTCCTTCAATCCGCCTAATACTTCCACTTTATCACCGAAGTTAACCCCACTTTGGATTTTTGTAAGGTGTGCTTCTCCATTTCTCACCACAAATACCTGATTATCACTCACCCCACCTACAAAGGCATCTCTAGGGATTACCATTGCTCTTCCTGTATCATTTCTGCTGAAGATGGCGGTACCATACATCCCTGCTTTTAGGGTTCCGTTATTAGGAATGGTGATTTCCACTGGGAATTTCAAAGCCCCGTTAGACGCTGGTGCGATGAAGCTGATGCGTCCATCTATAGTTTCATCCATTACGCTAGGTTTTACTTTTACAATATTGCCATTAGCCAAGTGTGGCACAAGAGATTCATCTACATCTACGCTTAGTTTTAGCGAAGAGATATCTACCACTTCTACAATGGTAGTCCCTGCTCCCACTACGGTTCCCAGTTCTACATTTTTCTTATTAACAATACCTCCTACTTTGGCAATCACATTGGTATCCCCCGACTGCAACTGTGCCGACTGCACCTGAGCTCTGGCATTTTTCACTTGTAGTCTGGCTTGGTCTAGCTGAAGTGCCGTTACCCCACCTGTTTTATACGCTGCCTCGTACCTTGCAAGGGCAGAAAGAGCTTGGTCTAAGTTAGCCTGAGCATTGCTGGTATTTACATTCAGTTTATCCCCTTTCAGCTTGGCGATTACCTGCCCAGGTCTTACATAGCTACCTTCTTTTACATAGAGTGCGATGAGCTGCCCGCCCATTTCCGCAGAGATATTGGCTGTAGTCTTGGCAACGAAAGTCCCATTAACACTGATTTCATTCTGATTGTCCTCATATTGTACAGGTACCGCTCTTACGGCTACTTCCGTATTTTTCTCTGCTACAATAGCTACCTGCTCTTCGTTTTTAGCCTTATTTTTTTGAAGGATAAAATAAAATCCTACCGCTACTGCCACTACGGCTAATATGGATAAAAGACTTTTTTTGTTCATTGTTGTAATGATTGATTTAAAAAATTATTGAATGATTTTAAAATTTAATATTTAAAGGATTGAATGATTCTGTTCATTCATTTAGAGCTTATTGCAAATCCCTTAGTTTTCCTTGTGATTTCAGAAGTTCTATTTCAGCCAGTTTATAATCGAGCTTAGCTTTTGTCAAATTATTTCTAGCGTCTATCAAATCTCTATCAGCATCCAGAATATCATTGAGCGTTGCCAAACCGTGCTTATAATTAGCCTGAGTATTCGCCACCACTTCTTCTGCTAGTTTCACATTACTTTCTTGAGTAGAAATGGTAATGGCAGAATTTTCCAATTGAGAAACCGCATTTTTATACGCCAAATCTAGGCTAAGCTGAGTTTCCCTTAAATCTGCTTGAGCTTTTTCTATTTCTATTTGATTTTTCTCCACCTTGGATTTGATGGCAAAACCACTGAAAATAGGGATATTAATATTCAGTCCAATCGCTGAAATATCAGACCAATACACACCATTACTCTGTCCATTGAACCACGGCATCTTTTTCCCTTGCCCATACCACATATAGTTGGCTGTAAGGGCAGCCGTAGGGTAATACTCTGCTATAGAGGCTTTCTTTTGCCATTCTAAAAGTTCCAATTGCTTATTAAGCACTTTCAGCTCTGTCCTTTGAGAAAAATCCGCTTCATTGGATACTAGATGAGAAGGTTCAAAGGTAGCATTCGGCAAGTCTATATCCTGCTCCATAGGCATTCCTATCATAAACTTGAGTGCATTTTCACTCAATGCAACGGAATTTACCAATTGCTGGCGGCTAGCTTTCACATTATTGAGAGCCACCGTAGTTCTATCATAATCTATTTTCTTTGCCAGCCCTGCATCATAAAGCCCTTTGATGATTCCCACAGTTTTTTCTGTGATATCAAGGTTATCTTCTATATTTTTGAGCATTTGCTCTGCTTGATACACCTGATAGTATGCCGTAGCTACTTTCTCTATCAGTTGTTCCTCTGTAAGTTGGGCATTGATGATGTAAAATTCTTTGGTAGATTTTGCCGCCTTCAACCCTGTGAACACTGATTGATTGAACAACACCTGTTGTAGCTGAACACCATTGCTAGAAGTCCACTTTTGCCCCATCACCAGCTTCATTGTTTCATTAGGATTCACAAAACTGGGAATCACCATTTCTTGCAAGATGGCATTATAAGTGGTAGAACTCACCGCAGAAATTTTCGGAAGGGCATTTGCCTTCACTTCAGCTATTTCCGCATCTCCTTTTCTAATGTTCAGCCTTGCTTTCTCTGCATCGGCTTTATGCTCTAAGGCGTGAGAAATTGCCTCGGAGAGCGTCAGCGTTTTGCTATCCTGTGCCAGCACCACCCCTTGAAAGAGTACTGCAGCCAGCCCCATTAGCTTCACTTTATTTATCATCATTTAGAATTTGTTTTAATATTTCTTTTCCTTTTTCTGTTGTAATTGCATCGAGGTAGAACAATATTGCACTATGTGCAAACTGCTCTCTATCTGTTTCTTCCACATCTATAATAGGCGAATCGTCATAAGACAACATCAGAAGCATTAGAAACCTCGCATAGTCTTTTTCATTAAAATCTTGCCTAAAAACGCCTTGCTCTCGCCCTCTTTCTATGTTATAGATAAGGACTTTGGATACTTCATCCGAAATTCTTTTGGAATGTCTTTCATAGAGATGAGGATAATATTTTTTCAACTGCCTTACAAAGAAGGAGTGATTATTCTCCGTCATATCTTTTATTTTCTTTTCTCTGCAAAGCATTTTTTCTATGGGAGAAACATCCTTATCATTCAAGAGTTTCAATTCCAAAGTTACCTGCTGTGCCTCATAGTTTAGCACCTCATCTAGCAGCACATCCTTATTAGGATACATCTGATAGAGGGTTTTCTTAGACATCGAGAATTCCTTAGCGATATCGTCCATTGTAGTAGTTTTCGCTCCATTGAGGTAAAACAGTTTCAATGTTTTTTCTAAAAATTCTTTATTCTGTTCCATAATTTTCGGGGGCAAAGATAAAAAAGAAAACTAAAATAAAAAAAAAGTTTCCGAGTTTTTTAGTTTTTTTTATTTAATTTAACCTATGCAAACTACTCATCAGGCTCTTGACTTCTTCATTCTATATAAATTCTTATTTTTGCATTATGATTACAAATGAATTGTTAAAAGAAACTCAAAATAGAATAAGCGAACTGCATAAATTTCTTCAAATAGAAAAAAAGAAAATAGAAATTACCAATGATGATGAAAAAACGGCGGCTCCAGAATTTTGGGACAATCCAAAATCGGCAGAGGCTTTCCTGAAGCAATTGCGTTCCAAGAAAAAATGGGTGGAAGACTATGAAGCTATCTATACCCAATTTGAAGACCTGCAGGTTTTAATAGAATTTGCCAAAGAAGATGCCGATTCTGAAAAGGAACTAGATGAGCAGTTTCCTCTACTTGTAGAGAAAATAGAAAATCTGGAGTTTAAAAATATGCTGTCCAACGAGGGCGATGAGCTCTCTGCCGTACTACAAATTACCGCTGGAGCTGGTGGTACAGAATCTTGCGACTGGGCAAGTATGCTGATGCGTATGTACACAATGTGGGCAGAGAAACAAGGCTATAAAATCCGCGAGCTCAACTTCCAAGAAGGTGATGTAGCGGGGGTAAAAACGGTAACGCTGGAAATTGACGGTGAATATGCTTTTGGCTACCTCAAAGGTGAAAATGGTGTCCATCGTTTGGTGAGAATCTCCCCGTTTGATTCTAACGCTAAGCGACATACCAGCTTTGTTTCCGTATATGTCTATCCTTTGGTAGATGACACCATTGAAATCAACATCAACCCCGCAGATATTACCTTTGAAACAATGCGAGCCTCTGGAGCTGGTGGACAAAATGTCAATAAAGTGGAAACAGCCGTACGACTTCGCCACGCACCTACGGGCATTATCATAGAAAACTCTGAAAGCCGCTCGCAACTTCAGAATAAAGAAAAAGCACTACAACTCCTCAAATCTCGCCTCTACGAAATAGAACTAGAGGAAAGAATGAAAGCCCGAAACGAAATAGAAGCCAATAAAATGAAAATAGAATGGGGTTCACAGATTCGTAATTATGTAATGCACCCTTACAAATTGGTAAAGGATGTACGCTCTGGACACGAAACTTCTGATGTAGATGCGGTGATGAATGGCAACATTACCCCTTTCCTGAAAGCCTTCCTAATGGCAGACGGCACCGCCGTGGTAGAAGATGATGGATTGTAATTTACTTAACTCCTTTATAATAAAATCAAGATAGGCTGGTGGTTTTATGAATAAAAACCAATATTTCTCAAAAGGAAATGATGTTAAAAATCTCTTAATTATTTTCAAATCGCTGATAATTCCACTATTTTTGTGAAATATCAAATTTTTATGGAGCATTTTGAAAGCTGGAAGGATTTAGTCAATCCCGAATTTTATATCAAACTGGGTGGTTTTTGGTTGGTGATTTTCATCATTTTTGCAGAGACGGGGTTATTTGTAGGTTTTTTCCTTCCTGGGGACAGCTTATTATTTATTTCTGGGATTTATTCTGTAGAGATGGTTGCCAACACCTTTGGCTCTACAGGAAGCGGACTTTGGGATACTATTATTGTTGCAGCAAGTATCGCCATAGCCGCCATCATCGGAAACGAACTAGGCTATTGGATTGGCTACAAAACAGGACCAGCGTTTTACAAGAGAGAAGACTCTCTTCTTTTCAAGAAAAAATACCTCTATCAAGCCCACGATTTTTTTGAAAAACACGGCAGATTAGCCGTTATAATGGCTCGTTTTTTACCCATTGTAAGAACCTTTGTGCCTATTGTTGCAGGGATTGTACAGATGGATAAAAAGAAATTTTTGTTTGACAATATTTTAGGAGCAGTTCTTTGGTCGTTTTCATTGGTTTTTGCAGGACATTATTTAGACCAATTGTTTTTAACCCAATTTAATATTGATTTAAAAGCCCATTTAGAATCCATCGTTTTAGTTTTGGTTCTTGTGACCACTCTGCCTGTTATCCTAAAAATTATTTTCGGGAAACCTAATGAGCGTACCGATGCAGAAGAACAGAATCAAAGTCATTAACAAATCCTTAAAATGCTATTCAAAATCAATACCTTAGAAGATTGGCAAATGGTAGTAGATGCCATTATCCCGAAGCTTCAGCATAGAATCTTGCTCTTAAAAGGAAATTTAGGAGCAGGAAAAACCACATTTTCTCAGTTTTTATTAAAATCTTTAGGCAGCACAGATGAGGTCTCCTCTCCCACCTACACCATTGTGAATGAGTACGATACCCCTAATGGTGTGGTATTTCATTTTGACCTTTATAGAATGAAATCTGTGGAAGAAGTGTATGATATTGGAATGGAAGATTATCTGGACAATGCTCGCCTGTGCATTATAGAATGGCCAGACATCTATGAAGATGATTTGGAAGAAAACACCTTTCACACCATATCCATTGACAATAATGAAGGAGTTAGAGAAATAAAATTCAGCTAAGAAAAATACAATTTTAATCGTAATAAATAATATCTTTGCTTATTATTTTCTATAAAATCAATGATAATGAGCGGAACTATCTTCACGCCCTTTACAGAAGAAGAGCTATTGCCCAAAGAAGAAAAACTTGAAATCATAAAAAAGGCAAAAAAAATCTCCATCGGCATTCCCAAAGAAACCTGCCTCAATGAACGCAGAACTTGCCTTACGCCCGATGCTGTACAGGTTTTGGTGAATAATGGGCACGACATCATCATTGAAACCAATGCAGGAAAAGGCTCTTTCTTTACCGATTTCCAATATGCCGAAGCTGGAGCAAAAATCACCAATGACCCCAAAGAAGCCTTTGGACAAGATTTGGTTTTGAAAATCAATCCGCCCACTACAGAGGAAATCTCTTATCTGAAAAATAATTCTTTTTTGGTTTCTGCCTTGCAAATTAACCTTAGAGACAAAGATTATTTCCTTCAATTGGCAGAACGAAAAGTCAACGCCATCGCTTTTGAATTCATAGAAGATGATTACCAACAGCTGGCTTTAGTGCGCTTAATAGGTGAGATTGCAGGAACCTCTGCAATGCTCTACGCTTCAGAGCTATTAGCCCTATCCAGTGGACTGATGCTGGGTGGCATTACGGGCGTTCGCCCTACCGAAGTGGTAGTGATAGGCGCTGGCGTTGTGGGAGAGTTTGCCACCAAAGCCGCCATAGGATTGGGAGCTAGCGTTAGGGTATTTGATAACTCCCTATCCAAACTAAGACGCCTCCATTCTATTATTGATTCTAGGGTACCCACTTCCATCATAGACCCAAAGGAACTTACCAAAAGCCTACGCCGTGCCGATGTGGTAATTGCAGCTCTACCAAGACTCAACCAATGCCCCATTGTAACAGAAGATATGGTATTGAAAATGAAAAAAGGAAGCGTCATTATAGATGTCACCATAGACAATGGCAAAGCAATAGAAACCTCTGAGCTTACCACCATAGAAAACCCTTATTTCATAAAACACGAGGTGATACATTGTGCCTTGCCTAATATCACTTCCAGAATAGCAAGAACTACCAGTAAAGCGATTTCCAATTTCTTCATTTCTTACCTTCTCAATCACGGGGAAGGCGATGGCTTTGAAAATATGCAGATTCATAAAAATCAAATCAAACAAAGCCTATATCTATACAAAGGAAGGCATACCAGAAAGGAAATCTGTGAACGCTTTGGTCTAAAATACCACGATATTAATCTTTTAATCCTTTAATCTTTTAATCTTTTAATCTTTTAATCTTTTAATCTTTTAATCTTTTAATCTTTTTAATTAGATTTTCCTAATCACTTGTTTTTTTTATGCGAAAACTAAAATTCTTCCTTATAGGACTTATCCCTGGGCTTATTTTTGTGGGGTTTATCTTTAATAAAAAAGGGGCAACTTGCAGCGGCTATCTACCCAGCAGCCGTGTGATTGCAGAAACTTTAAGCAAAGATTTTAGCTATTCCGAACCATTTAAGCAAGAACTTACCGCCCTAAAACTTGACGAAAAAACTTTGAAAGACAGCATCATAAAACAAGGAGCTATCGACTTTACACGGAGCCACGCCCAGAAAGAGCCTTGCCCTGATTACCTGCTGATAAGCCCTGAAAAAAATGCAAAATTTGAAGTTACCTTTGAAAAATGCAAAGAGGGTGTAACTTTTTTATCCATCAAAAAAATACCGTAAAAGAAATGAAGATTGCCGTAATCGGAATAGGTCTCATTGGAGGCTCTATGATGCTGAAACTAAAAGGAAAGAATTTCATTTCAAAAGCCATTGGAATTGACAAAAACGACCACCATCTGAAAGAAGCTTTGGATTTAAAAATCATTGATGAAAAAGCCGATTTGGAAGAAGGCATACAAAACGCTGATTTGGTGATTGTAGCAACCCCTGTGAGTGCAACCAAAACACTCTTACCCAAAGTTTTAGATAATATCTCTAGCCATCAAACTGTAATGGATGTAGGCTCTACCAAACAAGAAATTGCAGAAGTGGTAAAAGAACACCCCAATAGACATCGTTATGTAGCGTTTCACCCAATGTGGGGAACAGAAAACAGCGGTCCCTCGGCTGCAAAAGTGGATAGTTTCAGCGGTAAAGCCGCCGTGATTTGTGATGCCCATCTTTCTGATAATGATGCTCTAAAAACAGTAGAAGACATCGCCAATCAACTGGAAATGAATCTATTATATATGACTTCTGAAGCCCACGATATTCATACTGCGTATATTTCGCACATTTCTCATATCACTTCTTATGCCTTGGCAAACACGGTATTAGAAAAAGAACGCGAAGAAGACACCATTTTCCAACTGGCAAGTTCGGGGTTTTCTAGCACAGTGCGTTTGGCAAAATCTCACCCTGAGATGTGGGTTCCCATCTTTAAACAAAATAAAGAAAATGTTTTGGATGTCCTCAATGAACATATTTCTCAATTGAGAAAGTTCAAAGCGGCGTTGGAAAAGGAAAACTATGATTTACTAGAAGAGCTGATTAGAAATGCTAATAAAATCCGTGGGATTTTAGACCAATAAAAAAGAGGTTGCTTTCACAACCTCTTTTAATTTTTATCTCCCAAAGAAATCCATCAAGTCCATATAATTTTTAGGATTAACATTATGCCCACTCATATACTCTCGGAATGAGAAATATGCACTCAAATCATACAGCAAATCCGCTCCCTTTCTTGCCCAGTCTAATGAAATAATAGCATCATCTGTACCGTGCGAAATGAAAAAACGAAGATGTTCCAATTTCTTTTTATCTTTCACAATGTCTTGCAAGATTTTTTCTTCTGGATAAGAACTCAAACAAGCCACTTTACCGAAAAGATGAGGATTTTTCAGTGCCAAAGCATAACTCAAAACACCACCTTGAGAAAACCCACAAAGATGATTTTTCCCTTGGGTAATGCCATAGCGTTCCCGCACATCTAAGATACTTTGTAAAACAGCATTAAGAGCCTCTGTAGCCTGTGGCACATCTATGAATTTTTCTGCATTCATCAAGTCTATATCATACCAAGAGTACCCGCCAAACTCTACCGCTTTAGGAGCTCTGAAACTCACCACAAGCCATTGCTCTGGTAAAGTGGATACAAATGAAAACAAATCCTCCTCATTGCTGCCATAGCCGTGGAGTAAAAAAAGAATATCCGTCTCTGGGGTGATATTCTCAGGCTCTCTTACTAAATATTGTAATTCCATTCGGCAAAGATAAAGTTTTATCCCAAATTATATGGTAGTCCTTGGGCGATGGTAGGCTAAACGCACGAAATTTATAAAACATTAATAACTAGCAATTTATATTTTAGTCATTCTCTATAGAGTCTATCAAAGTTAAATTATAATATACTGATATTCAATATGCGTACTGGGCAAATGTCTTCAAAATATAATTTCATGCGTTTGACCTTTTCGGACAGCCTCATTTGTTTTTTTATTTTAAATAAGGATTATGCTCTTTTTCAAACCCAATTTGGGTAGATTGGCCGTGCCCAGAATAGACTTCGGTATCAGCATCCAAAGGAAATAGTTTTGTGGTAATGCTATGAATCAATTGCTCGTAATCCCCTTTGTACAAATCCGTTCGCCCAATGCTTCCGCGGAACAAAACATCTCCTGAGAATATCATCTTTTGCTCCTTATGATGAAAGGCTATATGCCCTGGGGAATGCCCTGGCAAGTGCATAATATACAAACCATCAGCACCCAAATGGAGCATTTCGCCTTCTTTCACATAAAACAGTTCGCCCTCGAAAGGTTGAAATGCAAATCCGAAACGGCGAGCATCTATGGGATTTCTATCCAAAATTTCTTTTTCGATTTTGTGAAGCAAAACAGGAACTTGAAAACGATTGTACACCGCTTGAAGCCCTAAAATATGGTCAATATGAGCGTGTGTAAGCAAAATCTTTTCCACTTGGAGCTCTTTCTCTTCTATGAATTGGAATAAAGTCTCGGTTTCGTGAGGGTTAAAATTCCCTGGGTCTATAATAAAAGCATGCCGATGCTCATTATACAGCACATAGGTATTCTCTGCAAATGGATTGAAAGCAAATGATTGAAAATATAGCATTGTTAATCGTTTTATATGGTTAAAGAAGATAAAAATGGAGTACAATAGTCCAAGAACAAAACCCATAAAATGGCAACCAACAATCCGAAAACACCGCCGAAGATTCCACCAAGATTAAAATCAGATTGTTTGATCATTCCTGTACTGAATACAATGGCATTGGGGGGTGTAGAAACGGGTAAAAACAAGCCACAAGAAGAACATAGCCCTACCGTAAGTGCCACGGGCAAAAGTTGCTCTGCGGGTAATACTACTGCCGCAATATTAATGGCGATGGTTGCCGTTGCGGTACTGCTCATAATATTAGAAAAGAGAATGGTAATCACCCCAAAAAGCACCATCATTCCTATTTTATTAAACTGAAAACCTGCCAGCTGGGCAGAAAAATGCGGTGCCAATAGCTCCTTAATGGCAATCCCCAACGCTAAGCCCCCTGCTACCAACATCAGCGTATCCCAAGGGAGCTTCCGCACATCTTCTGCCGTAATTACCCCCAGCATTGGTAAAAACATAATCGGAATCAGAGAGCTGAGTGCCGTAGGAATATGCCAACGCTGCCCCATCACCCAAAAAAAGATAGTAGTAAAGAGGATACCAATTACAAATAAACGGTTTAACCTCAGCCTTGGCGTCCATATAATTTTCACATCCAGAAAGGATAAATCTACATCTTTGGTATCTTTTAGGTATTTCTTATGGGCAGCCCACCAAAAACCTCCCAACAGCAATACCGCAGGAATCACCCCTAACACCATCCAATCTACAAAGGAAACATCAAATCCCTTAGACTTCAATGTATCTACCACGATGAGATTGGGTGGCGAAGATATTAAACTTGCCATTCCTGCAAAAGTAGCCGCCACGGGAATACTGATGAGAATGGTTTTAGAAATGGGAGAATCTTTCCCCTCGTTATCCAGCAAAGGCATTACCGAAGCCAAAATCATAGCCGCTGTTGCAGTATTAGAAATGATAAGCGATAGCAAAGAGGTAACGATAATGATGCCTAATAGCAAATATTTAGGCCGATTTCCGAATAATGAAATAGAAAACTTAAACAAGGAAATATCCAAATTGGTCTTTCGCATAGCTTCACTGAGGAAAAATCCACCAAGGAAAATCCAAATAACGCTGTCTGACCAAGCATTGCTTATCTTCTCTGGTTGTATGGTAGCCCCTTCTACATTTCGCATTGTATAGATGAGAAACCCCATAATGAAAATCCCCACAGCAAACGGCGGAATAGCCTCTGTACCCCAAAGTAAAATAGAAAAAAACAAGGCAAAAAGCGTATAAGTCTGTGCCAGTGTGAACTCTTCTGGAGCTAAAAAATAAGTTCCTAAAAGAGCGGTAACCAAAGAAAAAAAGAATAAACCTATTCTAGTTTTGAGACTCCATACCTCCAATGATTTTTCAATCAATAAATCACTATAAATCCTAATACCCGTCCTTATATGACGCACTCTATCAAAATAATCCTGTCCCATTGTTTTTGCGATTTCAGCAAAGTTAGAGATTTCCCCTCGGAAAACATAATTAAAAGGCAGGTATAATTCAAAACATAGCCAAGAGTTGTACAACTCTTGCTTGAGTTTTGCTCAACTCTCAGTTGAGAGTTGGTCAACTGTGAGCTGAGAGTTTTGCAACTTTCAATTGAGAGTTTGGTTGATAGTTATTTGCTAAGAAGCTAGAAAGTTAGAGGTTAGATGTTAGAAAAAAGTCTTTTCTCTTTCTTCTTTTCTCTTTTTTCAAAAAAAACTCAGCACTCAAAACTTGAGTTTGGTTGTCGGTTGATGGTAAAAACTCAAAACTCAGCACTCAAAACTCAAAAGTGGTTGACGGTTGTCGGCTACCGTCTATTTCTTTCAATAGGGTCGGGTTTTAACCCGACTTTGAATATGCTTATCCTAAAGGCTTTAGCCAAATTCACTATTCCAATCGGGAAAGGGTTTCAATTTTCGGCTAAAGCCCTTTTTTCATAAACCTGCATAGAATGGGCTAAAGCCCAATCCTATTGAAAATTTGGTTGATGGTCTTTTCTCTTTCTTCTTTCCTCTTTTTTCAAAAAAACTCAGCACTCAAAACTTGAGTTTGGTTGATAGTTGTCGGTTGACAGTTGATGGCTGATTGTTAATGGTTAATTATTAATTGTTAACCAGCTCAAAGCTAAAGCAAATAGTATTAGCGTCTTTGCCCCCTTCGGGGGACAGGGGGCTGCTTCAAATTTGCTTGATAGTAATAAAAAAAATAATCCCTCGCCTTTTTGTAGGGAGAGGGACTATCTTTTGATAAAAAGAATTTGTTTTATTTCTTACTTACCTTCTCAAATCCTGCCGCCTTCATAGCATCCAAAATCCTTTTGCCAGGGCGATAATTAACACCTACACTTTTAATAAGCCCAGAGTGGAAACCTTTCTCCGCCTCTATACCACCACTGCTAAGGGTAGCGTAAAGTGTACCGAGCTTATCCAGCCTTACAATTTTACTATCTGCAAGGGCATTTTGTATCACATTTTCTAATGCGATAATCACCCCGCGAATATCCGCCTCCGAAAGAGCAGAGAATTTCTCTATCTGCTTCACAAGGTCGTCTATACCCAGCTCGCCATTGCTTACGGCTGCGGCATACCACTTCTTCTCACCTCCGCCAGACACACCTGGCTGATGTCTTTCGATAACATTGAATTTAATTGGCATAATTATAAGATTTAAAGGTTGTTTTGATGTGCTATTGCATAAATGTACTGCCGTGCAAGGTTACAATTGCACAGCAGTACATTAGCTTTCTCTATTTCAAAAGTTTTTCTAACTTCTCTAAACGAGTTTCTAATTCTTGATTTTTAGCTTTTAGCTCATCATTTTGATTTTTCAGCTCTTTTAGATTTTTCTCTTGCTCTATACTATGAAGATAAAGTTCCTCAATTTTCTCTACATTGGTTAATTGAGTTTCCATTAAATCCACATAACCTTGAGCTTTGATAGCAGCAGCTGACTTGTAACCTGGTAAATGTCCGTTGGTTTTCACGAAATCTTCTACTTGGCTTAAAGACTTGAATGTATAATCTGCTTTGATATCTGATACTCCATCGTAGTATTTTTGGAATACATAGTCTGGGAAAATCGTTGCTCCGTTTGACCCTTGGAAAGAGGTTGCTTTTACCATACCGGTATCTGTGATAGACACTGGTGCGGTTGTGCGGTCTGTTCCTGCTGAGTTTACTGCTAATTTTACTGAAGTATTTGTAGCATCTTCTACCCATTTAAAAACAGTGGGAGCAGTAGTAGATGTCCCTACTTTCAACACACCATCTGCATCCACTGTTACCACTCTATCTGCTGTAGCAGAAGCATCCGCTAAATCTCCGAAACGGATTTTTCCAGCTTCTGTGTGGATAGCGCGGTTAAGCTCTGTCCCCCCCGCTATATTACCTATATAAAGACCATAGTTTTTCTTTGTTGATATCTTAAAACCAGATACTATGTTCAATCCATCATAATTAAATCCACGTGCATCATCAATAGAAACAGTTCCTCCCATTGCTGATGAATAAGTAATTATTGCATTATACCCTCTTACATTAGTAACACTTAAAGGAGAATCATTGAAAAAACTTTTGTAAGCATTATAATCATACATACTGGTAATTGTTCCAGATCCAGTAGGCATAACTTGATTAAATACTCCAACTCCCGTTTGGTGATTTGAACTTTTATCAGTTCCATAGGACGCTGTTGCTCTAAGACCGTACACATAGCCATCCGAATAACCTGTCCCCTCTAGTCTTCCATCAAAATAACCTCCTACGATATACTTTGCATTTCCTATTCCGCTATGTTTGGCACTTGAACCATTTCCTATCAAAAGTGTATAATTTTTAGCATTGGTAGATGGCACTACTAAAGCGGCGCCTTCTACTGTCAATGAAAGATTTTCAGAAGTTGAATCATCCACATATAATAAGTTACGATTTAAAACATATTTTGTTTCGGTTCCAAAGTTAATATTTGAAGTCTTTTTATACAAATTATTACCAAACTCATTATCCATATCCACAGTTCTTACTGTAGTAGTTCCTGTATTTGCATAAAATAAAGGATAACTATTAAAATCATAGTTTTGTAATGCCCCATTTTTATTATAAAACACAGTATTTTCAAACAAATTTCCTCCACTTCTTTTCAGGTTAATTCTATTGGTAGTGGCATCATATACCCACTCTTGGTCATTAGCTCCTACACCGCTTTTCACCCACTCTGTTCCATTATAATAATAGTAACCTTTCTCTGTAATCTTCGCTACTTTAGCATCACTACCCGCATAAGTAGCATCAGTAGCATATACCAAAGTTCCCTCTACAGGAGTTGCAATGGCTGCTATTCTCTCCTTAGATAATTTAGGGGCAATAATACCCTCATTAGTTGTTCCTGTGAGGTTAGTTGCAGTAGGCTGAACCTCCAATGTCGCTTTGGGCGTCATTGTGTTAATCCCTACTGTTCCCTCTTGGGCGTGTGCCAATACATTTGCCAACACGAAGACCGATGTAATGATCTTTTTCATAATGTATAAAATTTAAAATTAATAATTAAGTTATGATGTTGTTGTTTGTTAATATTTTCTTTATTCTTGTAAAATCAATCCCACATAGACATCTCTGCACACAACTTTTATTAAACATTTTAAACACGAACGAAAAATCTGATTTTTCCTTCTCGAAATGTCCATTAGTGTGGGATTGATTAGTTTTGAAAAGAGAAATATTTCCCCGTTTATATTCCGTAAAAAATAGAAGTCCTAACGCCTCTAGCCTTTTTATCATATTGTTTCCTTTTAGGAAACAGAAGGCTGAAGCAAAAAGGAAACAAAAAAATCCCAATGCCGTTTTCAGAGAAAACCACATTGGGATAGCATAGTTGTCCAAAAAATATTTTTTGGGCTTATTTTTTATTTCAAAATTATTTTTGTAAAATACGCACAGGCACGCGTTTATACTAAGGTATAGCGACGGTGTGTGTGTGTGTGTGTGTTTACACAATTATCTGAAACTACCAAATTATTGAGGTAGTTTTTTACATTTTTTTGTTGTAATATGTGGATATTGTGTGTCATAAGAATGGGGCAAAGGTAAGACTTTTTTGGAAATGAGCAAATTAAATTTTAGTTTTTATCCCCCTAGCCCCCGAAAGGGGAACTACCAACAACTGTCAACCAATTTTAAGTGCTGAGTGCAGAGTTTTTTTGAAGAAAGAAGAAATACTTCTAATATCTAATATCTAACCTCTAATATCTAATATCTAATCTCTAACTTTCTAGCTTCTTAGCAAATAACCAGCAACCGACAACCATTAAAAAAAATTACCATACATCATTGTAGGTTTGGCTCAAAATTCGCTAATTTCGTGGCTATGAAAATCTTTTGTTTCCTATCCCTCGTACTATTGACCATTTTTGGAAAGGCTCAGAACATCCAAAGTGTGCAGCTCTTCAATCCTAAAACCAATGACCAAACCGCTGTTATTGGCTTTAATGACCAATTGATATTGAAATTTGATGATTTTACCAATGCCAGTACCATCTACCGATATACCATTAAGCACTATGATAGAAACTGGCAAGATGATGGATTATTCTATACAGAATACACCAGTGGAAGTATGAACGGACTCATCGATAAATTTGAATATTCTTTCAATACTTACCAGAAATACACCTCCTATACCCTCACCTTCCCCAATGATAAAATTCAACCTAAAATCTCTGGAAATTACGAATTGATTGTTTACAAAGACGCTCCCTCCAAGCCTCTATTTACCAAACGCTTTGTGGTAGTAGAAAGCAATGCCAGTCTTAATCTAAATATCACCCGTTTTTCTGATGCCAAACGCCCCAATATCACTCAGCGTGTAGAGATACAAGCGATAGGCTCTGCTAATATTTTAACCCAGAATCTCAACTCCGTCTCGCTCAATGTCATTCAGAATAACAATTGGAATATCAGCCTCCACAATCTGAAACCATCTTCCAGCTTAGGAAATAAAATCCTCTTTCAGCAGCTTAATCTAGCGTTTCCAGGATACAATGAATTTTATTACTTTGATAATAAAACCATCAATCTCCCTGTGAATACTGTAGCAGGACACGAAATCATCAACAATACCCACCACACCTATCTGCATCCCGTATGGGCCTTCCCGCTCAATTATCAGTATCAGCCCGATGTGAATGGCGCTTTCTACCATAGGCGTATAGACAATGGTATCGAAAGAAATGCCGACCGCGAAGCAGACTACGCGTGGGTTTATTTCGCTTTAGAATCTGAAAAAACCGATAAAAACATCTTTGTTTTAGGAGGATTTAATGATTTTATCCCTTCCGAGGAAAACAAAATGTTTTACGATGAAGCCACCAAAAGATATATTGCCAAAATCTATTTAAAACAAGGATTTTACAGCTATATTTTAGCAACTCAAAATGCCGATGGCTCGTTAGACTACGGTGAAATCAATGGCAATTTTTGGCAAACCGAAAACCTCTATCAGGCATTTCTTTATTACAAACCCTTCGGACGAAATTATGATGGCGTAATGGGATACGGAGAATTCCGAACACCGATACAATAAGTGTTGAGTGTTAAATTTTGAGTGTTGAGTTTTTTGAAGAAAGAAGAAAGAAGAAAGAAGAAAGAGAAAAGACCAACTTAAAAAGTTTTAAGTGTTAAGTGCTGAGTGTTGAGTTTTCACTATCAACTATCAACCAATTTAAGTGTTGAGTGTTGAGTTTTCATCAATTAACCCTTGACAATTAACAATTACCCCTACAGCTCTCTAATATCTAACATCTAATCTCTAACATCTAACATTAAAATTTTAAAACCTTGAATATATTAAACACCGCCGATAACGCTTTTCAAGAATGGAAAAAAACGCCATTTTCAGAACGGCAAAAATTACTCACCAATGTTGCCAGACTATTGCTCCTACACAAAGAGCAGTATGCACAGCTCATCACCCAAGAGATGAATAAACCCATTGCACAATCCATTGCCGAAATAGAAAAATGTGCTGGGCTAGCGGAGTATTATGCCAATATATCTCCCATTTTAGAACCAAAAACCATCAAAACAGAATACGATATCTCTCAGGTTCATTACGAGCCAATGGGCGTTATCTTGGGCATTATGCCTTGGAATTTTCCTTTTTGGCAAGCCATTAGATTTGCCGTTCCCACGCTCCTTGCAGGGAATAGCATCATCCTAAAACACGCCTCCATCTGCCTTGGCAGCGGAGATGCAATACAGCAACTCTTTGAAGAAGCAGGGGTTCCATCAGGATTGTTCACCCATATCAAGGCTTCTCATCAAGAAATTGAAACCCTCATTGCATCGCCTATCATCAAGGCGGTATCCCTCACAGGAAGTGAAAGCGCAGGTAGAAAAATTGCCGAAATTGCAGGTAGAAATCTCAAAAAATGCGTATTGGAATTAGGAGGTAATGATGCCTTCATCGTGCTAGAGGACGCGGATATAGAACAAGCTGCCAAAGATGCCGCATTGGCAAGGTTACAAAACTGTGGACAAACCTGCGTGGCTGCCAAACGCTTCATCATTCATTCTAAAATCTATGATGACTTCCTCAAATTATTCATCCAAGAATATCAAAAATATCAACCTGCCGACCCAATGGACCAAAACACCATACTAAGCGGAATGGCAAGAGCTGACCTCGCCGAAGATTTGAAACAACAATATAATAAAGCGATTCTAAACGGTGCTAAAATCCTCTTACCACTACAAGCTATCAGCGATATTGCCTTTGAACCTGGATTGATAGAAATGAACGAGGGCAACCCTATTTTAGATGAAGAATTATTCGGACCTTTAGGAATGATTCTGAAAGCCGAAAATGATGAAGAAGCTCTACAGCTGGCAAACAGCACCCAATTTGGTCTTGCCAACGCCGTTTACACCAAAGACCGAAACAAAGCCATTGATTTTGCACAACGCCTCGAAAGCGGTAGTGTGGCGATTAATCAGATTTTCCGTTCTGATGTTCGTATGCCGTTTGGAGGACGCAAAAACTCTGGCTATGGCGTGGAAATGTCTTGGTACGCATTGGAGGAGTTTACCATCAAAAAAGCTATTGTGGGAAAAACTATAAGATAATTGTTAATTGTTAAAAAAAATATTATGAAAGTAGATATATTAGCCATCGGGGCACATCCCGATGATGTGGAACTCGGTTGTGGTGGTACCATTGCCAAGCTCATTGCCGAAGGTAAAAAAGTTGCCATCATAGACCTTACCCAAGGCGAACTCGGCACGCGTGGCACCATAGAAACAAGATACCAAGAGGCTGCTGATGCTGCAAAAATACTGGGGATTTCAGCAAGGGAAAATCTAAAAATGAAAGATGGTTTTCTGCAAAATTCAGAGGAATATCAGCTTCGCATCGTTAAAATGATTCGCAAGTATCAGCCAGAGATTGTCTTTGCCAATGCCATAGATGATAGACACCCAGACCACGCCAAAGCGGCTAAGCTAATTTCTGATGCATGTTTTCTTTCGGGGCTTACCAAGATTTCCACCACCTACGAAGATACAGAGCAGAAAGCGTGGCGACCGAAGCACATTTTTCATTACATTCAATGGAAAGATATTACCCCTGACTTCGTGATTGATATTTCAGAGTTTATGCAGCAAAAATTGGAAGCGTGCTTGGCTTACAAAACCCAGTTTTTTGACCCCAATTCATCAGAACCTGCTACCCCTATCTCTACGAAAGACTTTTTAGAAAGCCTTACTTACCGCTCTCAGAACCTTGGTAGGCTTTCTGGCTGCGACTTTGCAGAGGGCTTCACTACGGAAAAATTAATCGCAATGAAAAATTTTGATGGAATAGTTTTGTAGTTTAAATAAAAGTGCTATATTTGCACTCACAAAACGGTGGCTATAGCTCAGTTGGTTAGAGCGTCAGATTGTGGTCCTGAAGGTCGCCGGTTCGATCCCGGTTAGCCACCCATTAAAAAAGACTATTTCAAATGAGATAGTCTTTTTTTGTTTTTAGAGAATTTAATACCAAAGTTTAAACTCAATTACACAATCTCATAATTCGTAAAATAAGCCTTTTTCGGAAATGAAAATTCTTATACCATTTAAACCTTTTTATTTTACTTATTTTTCGTATATTTGTATATGGGAAGAAAGAGAACATTTGAGATAAAAGAGAGCCTAGCAGAGCTTAAGAGTTACATACCTAAGGTGAGAGGATACAAACCGTCTAAACGCTTAGAAAGTTTGATTCTTATCAAGTCAGACCAATATAAAAAATTGGAAGAAGTTGCCACACACCTTGGTGTGACGAGAAAAACCCTGCTCAATTGGATAAAGGAATATAAACAAGGCGGTATCGATTTGCTGCTCTCCCCTGCGAAGCGTAACAAACCATCAAAACTGATTACTCCAGAAATACACGAGGAATTAGAGAAAAGACTTCTGAGCGAGAAAAATCCC
>NZ_JBHMFD010000029.1:0-967 GCF_042427575.1 Bergeyella porcorum | reverse complement strand
GCGAATATTCTTAATACAATTTTGTTAGCAACAGCATTTAAAGCAGTGAGTTTATGTTTACCTTTTTCAATCCTTTGTTGGTAATATATTTTTAATTGAGGGTCATGCTGAATGGCGGTGCAAGCAGCTTTAAATAAAATTGATTTTAGTGTTTTATCTCTCAAAAAATGTGTTTTTGTCCGTCCTTTAATGCTACTTCCTGATTGATATGGAAAAGGAGCTAATCCACAATGACAATTAAATTTTCTAGCATCTGTAAATCGGGTGAAATTGTCAGTTTCTATAATACATTTTAGAGAAGTAACCACACCAACCCCTATTACAGAAGATATATTAGTATAAGTAGCATTTAACTCGTGATTAGCTTTGACTATTTCTATCATTTGTTTATCTAAATCATGTATGGCTTTTTTGATGGATATTAATTGTTTTTGTTCAAGTTTTATCAATTTCTTCAAAGCTACTTTTTCATTCAATATGATTTCAGCTTTTAAGCTATTTTGTATTTGTACAGACATTTTTACGTATCGTTCACGTGCTGTCATTAGTGCTTTTAACCTTCTTAATTCCTCACTAGGTAACTTAAAAGGAGATAATTTATGATGATTTGTTATAATATAATCAGCAATTCTGTAAGCATCCACACTATCAGATTTACCGCGCTGTAGTCCTAATGATCTCTGAAGGTCTAAAGGATTGATTAGATAGTAGGTAAACTGATGGTCTTCTAAAAGCCAAGTAAGTAGAGCACCATAATGCCCTGTATGCTCTATAGCTACAATAAATTGCTCTTTGTCAAATTTTTTAAGCCAAGTAAGAATGTCTTTTTCTTTGTTTGCTATCACCCCTTGCATAAACTTTTTACGATTGTCTTTTTCAAGAATACAAAAATCAAGTGTATCTTTAGAAACATCAATACCAATAATAAAATTTTTCATAAATTTGGATTTAGGAAAACAACTCTGAT
>NZ_JBHMFD010000028.1:0-2437 GCF_042427575.1 Bergeyella porcorum | reverse complement strand
AGGCGGAAGTATCCATCAGCACCTGTAGAGGCTTGTTTGCTGGTTACAAACATCACATACCTTTGGTCGGTTCCTTTGTAAAGGCTGTTAATCTTGAGCTGGTCGCTGCCGTAGGTACTCATCAGCTTTGGATCCCCGGATTCTATCTTGTCGCCAATGCCTAATTCGTAGAAGCCTTTCGGTATATCCTCCTTCCTTACATTGAAGTTGATGCCTACTTTCAGGTAAGTACTATTAACTTTGTTTTCATAATCATCCAGTTTGTTTTGAGCCTCTTTGTCCAAAGGAACAAAGCTGACATTGATATCTTTCGGGCTTAGGTGTACCAGCCTGAACGATGAGATGATCTGCTGTTTCTTTTCCTTATCATTCGGGACTAATGCCGCCACTACTTCTTCCTCAGCATAGTCGTATGCACCCTTGAGTTTTAGTTTGTAATCGTTGCCGCTTTGTACCGCTTCTATATTCTTACCAGAGGACAATACTTTGAACTCTATCTTGGCATCCTTCAATATTTCTTGGTCGGTAATGGTGATTTTGGCGGAGATAAGGTCATCCTTACCGTTGACAACCGCCTTGTAAGGAACCAATACAGCAGTCCCATCTGCATTTTTTACAGACGGATATTGATCCTTAGGAAGTTTTGTTATCTCTTGACTATCAAAATCATACTTAGAATCATTGGCATCCCAAGTTATGCTGATGCCTTTAGCCGTATATTGGCTAATCTGTGCCTTACTGCCGCTGCCTGTAACGCCATCGGTGTTGTCACTATTAGAGGCACCACTTTGGGCTATTTTTCCACCTTCTTTTACATTGCCTTTCTCATCAATTTCGTAAATATTACCATCTTTGTCGATAATGGTATAATCTCTTCCACCAGGCAGTTCTTGCTGGCTACTTTTCCCCGAACCAGAATCGTTATTGTTACCAGCTCCCGCATCTCCGTGGATAATAATTCTACCAGGAGGCGGAGTTTCTATATATTCAACCTTGCTGATATTATAGCCTACCGTTACTTCCTTAACGCCCTGATCACCAAAAGTTTCTCCTATACCCTCGGATAAAAACATCACCGCCTTTTCACTTGGGTCGTAGGTTGTTTCTATGGTTCCAGCGATAAGTTTTTTATCGGTGTTAATCTGGATATTATTGAATGAGACTTTTAGTTTGGTATCACCAAGGTAAGGCACTATGATATATCCCTCTCCGCTGTAGTTTCCTATTCCATTTGCTTGGGTAATGGTCACCGGGAAGTCTCCTGCCATTATCACATCATTCACTCCCAGAGCCCCTTGGTAAATGGTTTTATTAGAAATATCAATGGCAGGCATAATGCCACATTGGAAGTTTTCGTTGCTTTTGTCCTTGCTATCGGTGGTAAAATATTGTATAGCACTATATGCGTAGGCATTTCCTGCATTAGTATTGTAGGCATCGCTATTAAAGTTCTGTAGATTACCGCATACAGAGCCTACGCGGTATTCATATTCAGTAAGGTCTTCTAAGCCAGTAATGAAGTATGGTGATTGGTAGCTCTTTGCCGTAATCCACTCCCCAGTAGTTCCTCGTTTTCGGTATTGGATATTATAATCACCTGATGAAGTTCCGTTGAGCATCCATTGGATTTTCACTTTTCCTCTACCGGCATTTTGAGCAGTAAGAAGGGATGGTGTTTTACAGTTTTCAGTATAGTCAAAATAAAAAATTTCGGATAGTCCGTTGTTTTTATAGGTGCCGTTATCTTCCGTGGGGCTAGCACTATATACGGGATTTCCACTTTTGGCTTGTACCTGCCAGGCGTATCGTTTACCAGGTATTAGCTGAGCTTTATCTAATCCGTAGAAGAGGGTAGGCGAAAAAACTTCCTCTTGCCAAAAAGGTGGAGCGGCCAAAAAACCCGATATGGGGTCTCTTTCCAAATCCCAAAGTTCTTTCAGCGTGAAGACATATCTTGTATTGGGGGCTATCTGCCTAGGTTGCCATTGAAAAATCATTGCAGCAGCACCATTATCATAGGGAGATAGAGCAGGTATTCTCTCACCATTTTGAGGAAGAGTAAGGAAAGGCGGTTCGTATTGATTGAAGAAAGCAATAGCACAGGCTTTCTGCGAAAGGTTATTTTTTGTAAACCAATCATAAGCTTGAAAGCAAAAGCTATAGACACCGTCAGGAAGAGCTTTAGAATAGGATAATGGGTCAATTCCGGAGAGGTTATCGAGCGCAAAAAGACTTCTCAAATCTACATTGGATAGTGTTATCTGCTGTCCAGGAAATAGTGTAAATGGATTATACCCTTGAATGAAAGGTGCAGAGCTAGCAATGGGAGTATTAGTTGTCCCTCCTTCAAGGAAGAACTTAATGGCCACTTGATGAGAAGGTTGTTGCAAATCAGTCATCAATACCTGCAGTTGCAGCTTATTATCCGTACTGGTAG
>NZ_JBHMFD010000027.1:0-612 GCF_042427575.1 Bergeyella porcorum | reverse complement strand
CACTATTTTTCAAAGATTCTATAATTGTATCAAGCTCCAAGTATTTATTATTCTGCGGATAAAAGGATACGGCTTGGCATTTATTAAACGCTGTATCCGTATTAGGCTCGTAACCTCTTTTTACCAAGATTGGCGAACCAAATGCAGAACGGATAATATCCAACTGTTTTCTCAAAACTTTCCAATTCTGATAATACATCTTTGGTATTTCGTGTTTGCCAAAGTATTCAACATCTTTAAAATACTTGGCTACATAGTCATCTGCACCACTATCAAAGCCATCGGAAATCAAATCCCCTACATCTAATAATGGTTTTAACGGCTCTTTTTCTTTCGATTTTGGCGGATTGAGAAAATAATAAACCGCTATACCCATCGCAGACATTAGAAGAATGGAACGTATTTTGCTATCTTTGCCCATATTACTAATTTTACTTGTTTAACATTGAATAAATCACATTTCCTAGCACTCCTGCGAGTACGCTGATGATAAAATTTCGCATTAACTTAAATTTTTATATTATGAAATCTCTTTTTACTTTTTCCGCTTTATTACTTGGCTCTTTTTCTTTTGCCCAGGTTGATTTGTCTAAAAAAGAAGCTTTTGAAGCT
>NZ_JBHMFD010000026.1:0-974 GCF_042427575.1 Bergeyella porcorum | reverse complement strand
GCCAAAAGCCTTGAATTTACTACTGTTTCGCCTATTTTTTATATACATTGTTAGCGGGTCGTTGTTTTTGTTTATCAGTCATTTATGTGTTTTTCTATTCCATCAATTATTGATTTCCAATCATCAACGTGTAATTCGTGTCCTGTACCTTCAAGGGTGATTAGATTTGAACCTTTTATTTTTTCTAGTAAAAAACCTGCATTCTTATAATGCCAAATTTTGTCGTCTGTTCCGTGGATAATTAAGGTGGGTTGTTTGATTTCGTTTAATCTGTTCCAATATTCTTCACCACCTTGCAATGCAGCGTGATTGAACATACTTATATAATTGTTGGCTCTATTGAACTCAGCTCTTATCAGTTTTTCACTTCTTTGTTTGTCAAATTGTTTCTTGCCACTCATTAATTCTGCACCCTGAATTAAATAGTTTACCACACTGTCTTCATTTGTCCAATTGACTGTACCTGCTTTACTATGGAAATCTAAAATACTCGTGTCCATTTCAGGTATAGTTGGGTCTGAGTCTCCCCAAGGGCCTGATGACATAAGAGTTAAGGAGTTAACTCTGTCGGCAAACTTTATTGATGCTATTTGAGAAATTAGTCCGCCCAAAGAAATCCCCACAAAATGTGCTTTGTCAATCTTGTAGCCATCCAATATTGAAATAGCGTCATTAGTTAAGTCAACAATATCGTATGGAGTAGAACCTGGTTCATAATTAGTGGATTTTCCTACATCTCTGTTGTCGTAACGAATAACAAAAAATCCTTTTTCAGATAATTGTTGGCAAAATTCAGTGTCCCAATACAGCATTGATACGGTTGCACCTGCTACCAAAAGGATTGCTGGATTTTTCTTATTTCCAAAACTTTCCGTACAGAGTTCAATGCCGTTTGTTTTAATTATTTTCTCTTTCATTTCTGTTTTCCTTTGTTTGCAACTGATTATTATCAGTCCTAAAATTAATATCCAAAG
>NZ_JBHMFD010000025.1:0-3991 GCF_042427575.1 Bergeyella porcorum | reverse complement strand
GTTTTCCTCCAAGCATTTACAGCATATAACCCCTCTTTACTTCCTTTGCGTATTTTCGAATAAACAGCACCGCTAGTCTTAGGGGCATTGCCATTCTGCTGATAACCTCCTTGGCGATTGCCATAATTCTGTCGGTTATTGCTGTAATTTCTTTGATATCCTCTATTATTGTACGACATAACTTATCTTTTTAAGGATTAAAACAAATTCTTTCTCTTTCTCGCTGGCACCATCAGATAAAGGAGCGTAGCACCAACCGCAGCCGCTAGGGCGTGACCATACGTGATTGTAACATCTTTAGACTGATAAATAGTCTGACTTAACATTTGTGTATTCATTTTTCTATTTTTTTATTTTTTGTTAAACATCAATAACAACACTCCAACCCCTAACAATAACAATAGGTTATTATTCTGCGGCTTATTGGTCAAATTCACATCGTAGATTAATCTACCATTGGAATCGTAACGCACACCCACATTACCAGTGCCACCATCAACCAATCTAGTATCGGCAATATATCCGCTATTATCTGACGATTCAGAACCATTATTTTTCAAAAATTCCTGGTATAAAAGAGGTAGTACATTAGGAACCGATAACCCCGTTTGCTGGGCTACCATTTCAGCCTCTCTAGCGTACTGCGTTGCAAACCATTCAGGCACATTAACAGAAGATTCAGAACTATATAGGTAAATCTTGTTAATAGTTCTGGTCAATATTGGACCAATATTATCCCCCTCTCGGTAGATGACTTGAGTATGGCTCTCATACTTTCTAGTATAAGAACCTGATGGATATTGTGCCAATACTCCCTCAACAAACTCCGTCAACGACTTAGAATATTCCACGGCTAAATTCTTAGAACATTTTGACTTTAATCTGCCAGACCACTCAACGAAGTGAATGGAAGCCACTTGCAAGTCATTCAACAGGTTTTCTATTTGCTTAGCGTTGCCACTCGCAAAAATAGGCTCGGCAACTCCCTTTAACACGCCTTGCAATCTCTTAACATCGGATTCTTTGAACGCCTGTGCTCCTAGACAAGTGAAATTAAACCCTGATTTAATAAATCGGTCTAATTGGTCGCCAATATTAGTCATTGGGAGTAATGAACCAAGTGCCAGACCTATAGGACCTCCAACCAATGCCGATACTCCAATACCAGCCAAGTTAGCTAATGAACCTCCAGCCATAGAACCGCCAGAAAGAAAATTACCAATCACAGAACCTACGCCAGTACCCAATGAACTACCTCCACCAATAGGTGAACCACCGCCAAGAAAATTACCAAGCCAATTACCCAATGCAGGGTTAGGATTACCGCCGATAGGATTTACATTATACTTAGGCGGCTGGGATGGATTCAACGGATTTACAGGATAGGTCTGAATCGGTGTCGTTGGATATGTTGGGATAGGCGTTACAGGAGTAACAACAGGATTAACCACAGGATTAACCACAGGATTAGGACTAATAATAGGGTTAACGATGGGACTTACAATAGGTATTGTATTCGGCGGCATCACAGACACGGGAGGGATTCGTACGCCCCCCGTACGGGTTCCACCTACCGTAGATGTACCGTCAGCAAATCCACCCCCTCTACTTGTAGCAATTAACATATTCCAATTTTTTAGGCGTTAATTAAATAATTCGCAACATCTCCCTCGATTTCGACCTTTTGATTTTGCGTCACGAACAACGGCAGGAACTTAATCGCGGTTGAATCCTCGTTGTACGGTCTCATAGAATCAATGTAATTTCTATTGAGGGACACCTTTTCAGGTTTCAATACCCCGTCAACATCTTCTATCATCACAACCGTATCAATTGAATTAACTCCAGCACCTACCATCAATAGGGGATAATACTCAGTATCAATTGTACCCCCTCTTACTTCTTTGATTGACAACGGAACGGAAGTATATCCAAGTACTTTATTCAGCTTATAACCAAATGAGGTAGGATTTGTACCCTCCCATACAATAGTTACACGCAAATAAGCATCTTCAGATAACTTTAAATTTTTGTCAAGTGCCAAAGGAAGTATATATCCCATATTTGGCACGAATTGTCTAAGAAGTTGTTTCACAAGTGACAATTTTTGACGATACAAAACTTCGTCCCTCTTATTCTTAGAAACCAGTTCTACCGTTGCCGTTAATTGGTTAAGGGTTGGTATTGCAGACCCTTCAAATACCAGGCACACAGATTGACAAGATTCTTTAATTTCAAACTGAACAAGTTTGTTAGCTGCGTCAATACTTTTTCTAATCAATGACATAATCTTTAAATTTTTTTTTATTTAACTTTTGATTTACGATGCAAAGAAAATACGCCAACGGTTACCGCTGGCGTATTTTGGCATAATTTGGCGTGTTTTGGCTTATTTTGGCGTACTTTTTCTATTTTTCTTAAGTTTTAATATCTCATCGTAAGATAACGAATAATACCGCACATAATCACGGTATTTTACAACCTTTATTCCAAATAAAAATTTTATTGCTCGCTTTATTCGGTCAGCAGTTCTAGTACTGCAATCCTCTAAGGTCGCAATATCTTTTGTTCGTAATTTGTAGTTAGGCTTAAATTCCATATCAATCAAATAATGAGGTTTGAACATACTTCACTTTATTCACAACAGGGCCAGGGGGCAATGATTGATGTTCATTTGACATTAATATCTCTTTACTCCAATTTACTTGATTCAAGATGTCCCACATCTCTAAATAATCGTGTTCGTTACGGCAACCGTGTGCCAACTTATTAGCCCTACACCAATCATCTACACGCAACATCATTAAACGGGTTAATCGCATTGTTTTTGATGAATTTATCAACATAAATACCTTTTTATAATAATTCTTAACTTTTCTTTGTAATTCATAGGTGCACTTTTTAAGAGCTTTCTTCACATTACCAGAGTAATAGCGGATGAAATCGGGAAGTGTTTCCAATTTCTTCTCTGTAAGTTCTTTTTTCAGCTCGTCAAGTTCTGCAATTTCTGTATCGTAAAATTTAGGAAAATCAACCTTTCTCAATGCTTTTGAGCAACCCCAAATCTTACCAATAACAGGTCTTCTGAATGGGTTTACTTCATTATCCGTCCCCCTCGTTGTTTCATACAATGCCAATGCCTGGGACTGTGTTAGTCCTTTGTATTCATTTTTTAGTGGGGCTTTGGTCATATACTTAACGAGGTAATTCTCCACGTCCAATATTTTATTATTCTTCTTGTCCTTCTTCAATGATTCCACAAATGCACTGTTATTGCTAGGTGCATACCCCAGTTTTAGCAGGTATTTGTTCCAGAGACGCTGCAATGTATTTTTATTCAAATAGCAATCTGCAATTAAATGAAAGTGTATATTTCCATTTTCTTGGGTCTCAGCTCTCCAAACATAATTCTTCAATCCTGGTGCCTTGTCAGACGTGCCAAGTATATGATTATCAACATTTTTCAGATGGTCGATAAAATCTACAAAGGTTTTAATAATTTCCTTATCAGAGTGTTTTTGCGGTTCTGATAAAGTAAACGTACTGAAGGTAATAAGCCGTTGTTTAAAACCGCTTGACGGCTGATACATCTTAATAACGGAGTTGATAAACACGGATGTAATTTTATAAATCTTAGCAGCGACGGCACTCGAGACTGTTCCGAGATAGCTTTTCTGCGTTTCCTTATAATATAAGTTCTGGTATTGGCGCGCCCAAGTATTGACGCATTTAACATTTCTATTCTTACTAATCTGTACGAGTTTTGAGGATAGTCCATTTTTGTCTAATTTTTCTGTTGTATTCTGTTTTAAATTATCTCTACTCTTATCATTATATCGACGACTTCCGAAGTCTGTATATTGTACTACGGACTTCGGTTTTAAAATGGCTACATCTACACAATTCATCATCTTAGAACTGCGTATTTATAGGGGTTGCGTGGTAATTCTTCGGTAACTCCGATTGTTTAGACAAGCACAAACTATATAAA
>NZ_JBHMFD010000024.1:0-16205 GCF_042427575.1 Bergeyella porcorum | reverse complement strand
TCAAACTAAATGATGAGCAAGAACGATTGAAAGCCGAACTAAAAGCCAAAACCGATGAGCTTAACAAAACGCTTGAAACGCTTACCACTCAGCTAAGAGAAAGTAAAAAAGTAGTGAAGCTCTCTATCCCACAGGCTGGCTGGCTTGAGTTTGGCATTGCAGACAAAAGGTAATTTAATAACAGTAAAAAACGGAAACCAATGTTTCCGCTTTTTTTATTTGTAGGAAGAGCTCCTACATCTTGGGGAAAAGCTCCTACACTTGGGGGAAGAGCTCCTACACTTGGAGGAAATGCTCCTACACTTGGGGGAAAAGCTCCTACACTTGTAGGGAAAGCTCCTACACTTGGGGGAAAAGCTCCTACACTTGTAGGAAGAGCTCCTACACTTGTAGGGAAAGCTCCTATTCGCCATACAAAAAATCTCCCTTTTATTTAACAAATGCAATATATCTTTTGATTTTAACTCACTAATAATCAACGATTATGAAATAAATAGTAAAAAATATATTGTTAAAAATTAGATTGTATACAATTTAATTTTGTACATTTGCATCAGAAATGAAACAATTGATAGAAAATAGATGACAGACGATGTATTGAAATTGAGCAATCAACTGTGTTTTCCTTTATATGTCGTGTCGAGGGAAATCACGCAATGTTATTCTAAGTTTTTGGGAGATTTAGATATTACGTATCCGCAGTATTTGGTGCTGATGGTGCTTTGGGAAGAAAATAATATGAGCGTGAAAAG
Source organism: Bergeyella porcorum (assembly GCF_042427575.1). NCBI lineage: Bacteria > Pseudomonadati > Bacteroidota > Flavobacteriia > Flavobacteriales > Weeksellaceae > Bergeyella > Bergeyella porcorum. The sequence continues at coordinate 15,453 of NZ_JBHMFD010000024.1, read as the reverse complement.
CATCGGTGAGCGTCTTTTTTTGGATAGTGGAACGCTTACGCCTTTGCTTAAACGAATGGAAACGAAAAAATTAATCACCAGAACACGAAGTAAGCAAGATGAGAGAACCGTAAATATTTCCCTTACCGAAAAAGGACTTCAAATAAAAGAAAAAGCCAAAGAGATTCACTCCGCCATAAAAAGCGAAACCAATCTTACGGAAGACGAAATAGAAACAATGAAAAAAATAATTTATAAAATTTTAAACAACAGAGAAAAATGATGACAAATGTAATGTACACAGCCGTAGCAACGGCAACAGGAGGACGAAACGGAAAGGTAGTTTCTGATAACGGCGTATTGAATTTAGAAGTAAGAATGCCAAAGGCAATGGGCGGTGCAAATGATGATTATACCAATCCAGAGCAACTTTTTGCAGGTGGCTATGCGGCTTGTTTTGATAGTGCTTTGAACTTGATCATCCGTCAGGAAAGAGCAAAAACAGGCGAAACAGCCGTTACGGCAAAAGTTTCTATCGGTCAGTTAGCAAACGGAGGTTTTGGTTTAGCCGTAGAAATGCAAGTGAATATTCCTAATATATCGCAAGAAGAAGCCGAGCGTTTGGTGGAAAAAGCACATCAAGTTTGCCCGTATTCTAATGCTACTCGTGGTAATGTAGAAGTAAAATTTGAAGTAACCAATCATTAAAAAACGATGAGACATCAGAAATCAATTGAGGCATTGCAGCTATTCGCAACAGGTTTAGCCAATGCAGCTTTCGTACACTTTGTGCAGGGCTTACATTTTGAGGCAATGGGTTTTACGAAACTTGGAACGAAGTACAAAGAGCATTATGCCGAAGAGATGGAATGGGTGGCAAAGTTTATCGCCCGCATCAACGACCTTGGTGGTGAGGTAAAAATCGAAGACCAAAAGGGGAGAAATCTTATAAAAGACCCTGTTGAATATCTCAAAGCTGACCTCAAACAACAGGAACACGGCGTGAATATGCTTTATAATTGTATGGCAACTCTTAAAGACGACCCTACCACCTACGATATACTCAAAGGCTATCTTGCCGATGAGGAAGAAGACCTTTATTGGAGTCAAGAACAATTGGAAATGATTGAAATGATAGGACGCCAGAATTGGTTGATAAAGCAGATGTAATTTTTCACGAATAAAGATTTTTTTACTCTTTTCATTAGAAAAACACATAGTAACATCGTATTTTTTCTATGTTTCTATGTGTTTTTTATGTATTCCCCTCCCTAAATCCCTCTCCGAAGGAAAGAGGCTTTTATGATACACTTGTAGGAAACGCTCCTACACTTGGGGGAAGTTTCCTACACTTGTAGGAAAAGCTCCTACATCTCGGGGGAAGCCTCCTACACTTGGGGGAAAAGCTCCTACACTTGTAGGGAAAGCTCCTACACTTGGGGGAAAAACTCCTACACTTGGGGGAAAAGCTCCTACACTTGTAGGAAGAGCTCCTACATATAATATCTATTCCGCAGCAGATAAAAAACGCTTGGCTTCGGTGATGAACGCCTCTTTGTCTGCATTCACGCCTACAAGACGGGCGTTTTCATCGGTGGGCGTACCATAATATTTCTCTGCCCAAAGATAGGTCTCCACCAAAATAGGCAATAGGTCAATCCCTTTTGGCGTGAGGGAATAGACCATTTTCACTTTGTAATCGGGGTGTTTTTCTTTGGCAATAATGCCGTCTTCTTCAAGGTCTTGCAGGCGAGTAGCCAAAATATTGGTAGCTATTTTCTCTCCCGATTTTAAGAAATCACCATAGCTGCAAACTCTATTTCGCATCAAATCTCTGATGATGAGCAACGACCATTTGTCCCCAAAAATATCCAACGACCGACTGATTAAACACGCCGATTCTCGCACTTTTTTCGCCATAATTAAAAAATATTTTACTTTTAATTTGCAAGTGAATAAAATTACACTAACTTTGCACTTGCATTTTGAAAGCAAAATTACAACATTTATTTTAAATACAATATAAAATGGAAAAATATTCAAATACTCCCAATCGTTTTGTTACCGCAGAAGACGGCACTCGCTTTGCCTATCGCGAATATGGGAAAGAGGGAGGCATACCAATAGTTTGTTTCGTGCATTTGGCAGCAAATATGGACAATTGGCGACCTGAATTGCTCGACTTGTTAGCCCAAAACCACCGCATCATCACTTTTGATTACAAAGGCGTGGGACTTTCCAGTGGCGAGCAACCGCTTACTATCCAGCAAATGGCAAAAGAAAGTTTGCTGTTTATCCAAGCATTGAAGTTGGAAAAAGTGCATATCCTGTCCATTTCTATGGGCGGATATATTGCCCAAGAATTGGTTGCTATCGCTCCTGAAAAGGTAGAAAAACTCATTCTTACAGGCACGGGCATACGAGGCGGAAGAGCCGTAAAAGACATCCGCAAAATAGTAGATAAACATACATTGAGAGGTATTTTAACTTTCAAAGACCCTAAGGTTTATATGTTTTTCAATCGAAATAAGAGTGGAAAACAGGAAGCGAACGAGTTTATCAGCAGTCTGAAAGCACGAAAAAACGAAAAAAGCAAAGGCATTTCGTGGAAAAGCTACCGCCGACAGCTCTCTGCCATAGAGCATTGGGGCAAACAACCATTGGCAGATTTATCGCAAATCCAACAACCTACTTTGGTAGTGAATGGGGATAATGATATCATCGTCCCAACTGAACATTCTTATACTTTGGCAAAGGAAATTTCCAACGCTAAATTGGTGATTTATCCCGATGCAGGACACGGAGCTATCTTCCAAGAGTATGAAAAATTTGCCAACGAAGTCATTCAATTTTTTAAATCAATCATATAAAGATGAAAGCTATACAAATAGATAGACATTCCAAAACCGATTTATCCGTAAAGATAAAAGAGGTAGCCATTCCACAATTAGCAGACAACGAAGTGTTGGTAAAGGTAAAAACAGCAGGGGTCAATCCGCTGGATAATATGATAACGCGTGGCGAGGTAAAACTCATCACACCATACGCTTTCCCGCTGACAATGGGCAACGAAATGGCGGGCGTGGTAGAAAAAGTAGGACGAAATGTAACCGATTTCAAAACAGGCGACCGTGTCTTTGCCAGATTGCCTTTGAACAAAATTGGGGCGTTTGCAGAATATGTAGCGGTGGACAAAGGGGCGTTGGCTCACATTCCTGCCTATCTGTCGTTTGCCGAAGCTGCCGCTGTGCCTCTCACGGGTCTTACGGCTTATCAGGCATTGGAAATTCTACAACCCAAAGCTGGCGAAACTATTTTTATCTCTGGCGGAACAGGTGGTTTTGGTGCAATGGCAATACCAATAGCCAAAGTAATGGGACTGAAAGTAATTACCAACGGCAATCTTGCCAACAAAGAACGCGTAATGCAACTCGGTGCCGACCGATTTTTGGATTACAAAACCGAAGATTATACGCAAGTGCTTTCCGATGTGGATTATGTCATCGATACTTTGGGCGGAAAAGAGTTGGAAAAACAATTTACCATTTTGAAGAAAGGCGGAAAGCTCGTTTCCCTCAAAGGAATGCCCAACGGACGCTTTGCAAAAAAAATGAATCTTGCGTGGTGGAAGAAAATTATTTTCGGTTTGGTAGGCAAGAAGTTTGATGCAATGGCAAAAAAGAACCAACAGGAATACCATTTTATTTTCGTAACTTCCAACGGGAAACAACTTTCCGAAGTGGCTAAAATATTAGAGCAACATCAGGTAAAACCTTCTATTGACAGCGTTTTTCCGTTTGAACAAGCCAGCGAAGCCTTGCACAAAATCGCTCACAAACCCTCACAAGGCAAAACCGTTTTGAGTTTGGAGCATTTGTAAAATATTTTTGATTATCAGTAAGGGCGTATCGCATACGCCTTTTCTAAAACAAAGCGGAAACCGATGAGGTTTTCGCTTTGTTTTTATTCCTTTCTTATACCCTCACAAATTAACAATATGGATTGATATTCATCTAAACAAAACATCCTCTTGTAGGGGGACAGCAAGAATTACAAAAACCGTCTTTCACTAAATGTGATACGGCTTCTTTTTGTTTTATCCATCAGCTATTTAATATCTATTTTTTTTAAGATGTTGTCTTAATATTTTTTTGAATTTTGCGAGTAAAAAAATGCGAATGTGTTACAAAAAGCGTCGTCTATTATTCATTTTTTAGAATTGTCAATATAATTTCAAGTTGTGCTTTAGGTAACTTTTTTTGTTTTGCTAAATACTCTTTCAGTTTTTTTAATGCCATCGGTTTTAGTTTGTTTTCGGCTAATTTCAAGAGGCTTTCTATTTCATCAAAATCGTCTTTTTTCACCGAATAATGTGGATCATCAAAGATTTTGGAAACTAAAATACTTTGTCCACTGTCTAAAATTGCTTCAAGTAACAAATTATATTTTCCCTTTGTCAAAGTTGGTTGTCTGTCGATAAATGAGATTTTCCCTTTGCCTAATGGAACAAATTCAATTTCTTCATCAAGATTAAAATCGTCTTTCTTTGGGCTGTTGAGCAATTTAGAGTTTGAAGTTAAAGCATTTACTTTTTCTTCAAATCTATCTTCTGAAATTGCTAAAAGTGTTTCGGCAATTTTGTCTAAATATTCAATGTCTTGCACTAACTTCCATTTGTCGGGAATTATGTTGTGTCCGTGCAAAGCACCAACAAGTCCGCCTGTAAATGCGGCAATACTGTCCGTGTCTGAACCCAAAGCATTTACTGCTTCTATTACAGCTCTTAATGGCTGGTTGTGGAATTTGGTTGCTAAATAAATTCCTGCAATTACTGTCGCAGTTCCCGAACCTTTTGTGTTTGGGTCAAAGCAACCTAATTTTTTTAAGGTTTCTTGAACGGATAAATTTTGTTTTATGCTTTGATATACAAAACGCAAATGATTTTGTGTTTCAATAATTGTTTCGTCATAAACAGAATGAAATGGTTTGCTAATTGATTTATTCCACTCTTTAAGCCATTCTTTGATTTCTGTTTTATTGGAAAATGATAGTTCAAACTTTTTTGGAAAGTCTATACCTATTTGCGTAAGATAATTTTCCCAATTAAAATCTTCTGCTCGGTAAATAATAATTTGATTAATAGCATAGCCATATAACATTGCTCCTAAAATTGCTCTTGGGTGTCCATGAGTAATTATGCTGTTGCAAAAAATTTCTTCTTTAATTTTTTCAATGTTACCAAGATTAGCCAAAGCAATCGGTAAAACTCGCATTGCTGCACCATTCGCACCACTTTTTTTGTAATCGTAATTTTCTCCGTTTACTTTGAAGTTGTAAAAATTGTTAAACCATTTAACAGATTTTCTTTGGATTTTGTCGGCTGCTGTTTTTACTGTTCTTCCTCCGCCTCTTGCATAGTCCAACCAATTAGCAAGCTCAATTTTTGCAAAATAATTATGGTCTAAACTTCCGTCTTTTTTTATACTTCTTGCAACTGCCAAAAGTAATTGAGTGTCATCTGAATAAGAACCTGCTTTAATAGTGTCAATAAAACCGTAAAACCTGCCACCAACTTGTTTTGTCCAAGTATGAAAACTTTCAATTCGTTCAGTTCCGAATTTTTGATTTAAAGATTGTATGCTTTTTTCAAATTCGGTCATCCAACCCAAAGCATCGCCAATCGCTGATAATTTTATACTTCCTTTATATTTTGTTTCTGGTTTCATTCATATTCTTGAATTTGTGAAAAGCGAAGCGTCCACCACAAAGTTACTTGTATCATAGGAACTTAAAGCCGCTTTTCCAGTTGCTAAATCATTCTCGTCTTTAAAACACACTTGCAATATATCCGAAACTACAATCTCATTTTTTACTAATACTTCAGCTTGAACATCTGTCGGGTATTTTGGTTTTAAATTACCCCTTTGAAGATTCCCAACTTTTGATATAATTCCATTTTCAAAAAGCTTTCTGAATTTTTGAATATCTCCAGAAATTCCATAAGTTTGTTTAGCTATTGAAGAAGCCGCATTGGTAACAGAGAAAATTGTATCAGATTTGTAGATGTATTTTGGATTGATTTTTAACACACACCAATTTATATATGGCTTGTCTTGAGTGCGTTCTCGAAAGCGATTAAAGAGAAAATAGTTAGGTGATGACAGAGAAAGATTAATGTAATTCTTATCATCAAAACGAATACTATCAATAAATTCAATAAAGTCCAATAATGTGTCATCAATGTCATTTTTTTCAAGTAAGGCTCTTGAAAGTATTCTACCTTGTTCAAAAATGCTTAAGAGATTTATAGTTGGCGTAAAATGAATCAAATATTTAATATTACGCAATTGAATTTCATCAATAAAATCAATATAATTATTTTTTTTTTCCATTTAAATTTAGTTATTTAAGGTCGGTTAACCTATATTCAAGATACTGTTTACCTGTAGTATTTGAAATTTTGACAGAAAAACTCACATTAAAAAATATTTTATTAGGCTCTTTATTAACTTTAGTGGCTAAACTCCTATTGATCAGAATTTGAATTCTTTTCTCTTTGTCAAAATATCGTAACCAACCAGTTTTTTCTTTATCGGAATTAAGTATTTCATAGAATGGTAAGACATCTTTCCCTAACATTTTTTTGAAGCTTGATATAGAATATATGAGATTGACATAATTAAGATTAATTTCATCAAGATATCTTGTTCGGGTTCCGCTTGAAAGCATGTATAACCTTTCCCTTGCTCTCGTCATTGAAGTATATAGCAAACGCCTTTCGGTTGAAATATGATATTCATCATCTGTATCAATAAAACCAGGCGGATAAGGAATAATATCATCATTTAAGTCAATAATAAATACATTTTCAAATTCAAGACCTTTAACTGATGACAAAGTGCAAATTTTAATACTATCACTATCAAAATCAATATCAGCAGTATTTAACAGGATTTGAGTTTCAAAGTTATTGTTCTCTAAAAAACTTTGAATATTATTTAAGCCACTTCTGCTTCTGTGCAAAATGACAGTTGAATTGATGTTATCATTTGCTTTCAACTTGTTTAATTCTTTAAGAATATAGGCACATTGTTCATTCCAATTTTGAAAATAACCAACGATTGGTTTTTCTTCTCCTTTTCGTACTGTCTCAACTGTTGTGAAATCACTTTTATCATCTTCTTTTTCAAGAAGTGAAAGAGCTACTTTTACTATCTGAACTGTATTTCTGTAATTTTTCTTAAACTCAATAGTTCTACCACCTCTCACATTCAAACCAACTTCGCTCCAAGTAAAACCACTTTTGTAAATTCTTTGTGCAGCATCAGCAATTATTGAAATACTTTTTGTTTCATCAGAAACAAGTTGAGAAATGACAAGAATTTGAGCTTTACTCAAATCTTGTGCTTCATCAACAATTATGTGAGTGAACGGTTTTGAAAAATTTGGATTGGAATTAATGATTTTTAAACAAAGCAAAGCGTAGTCGTCAAAATCAACTTGATTGGTTGCTTTTAATTGAGCATTGTAGTCCGTGAAAATACTCCAAATTATTTCTTTATCAGCTTTTGTTACTCTGTCATTTGTTCCCCGACCTGCTCTTTTGGCTTCAAGATATTCTTCTTTGGATTGAAAGGCTTTGCCTTTCATCCAAGAAATTTCTTCAACAAAAAATTCTGCGGATTTACTCGCAAGGTTGGAATTGTTATAACTAAACTTGGCTTTAGATTTTGCAACCAACGACTTTTGAGCTTCACCCATTACGGTTCTTCCATAAAGATCATTCCCGTTTGCTTCAATAAAATGATAAGCCCACTTGTGAAAGCTGGTTACAAAAACATTTATTCCTTTGGGTTTTGTCGGTTTTATTTCTTCGCTGTCTTGTTGGTAACCTCCTGAAATATGTGGTGTAATTGCATTAATGTATTTTACAAGTGTCTTGTTGTAAGTGAAAATTGCAACTTTGGCTTCTTGAAATAAGTTTGATTGTGTGTCAAGCAAATGTTTTGCTCTGTAAAGAGCAACTGTTGTCTTGCCACTTCCCGCAACACCTTTGATCTGAATAGGTTCTGTAACCTGTAAAAACAAAACTTTTTTTTGTTCGCCTTTTAAAACTATCGGTTTCAACGCCATATTATTCTATCTTTACACAACAAATGTACAATATTCTTGTCTTTTAACATCTGATTTTTTTTAAAAAATATGCCAATGATTCAACTAATATGTTTTAGATATAACTTTTTTAGTGCCTCCATACCAATTTTGATAACGGGTTCAGGAAATTTTTTAGCTACTGAATGAGCACTCACTGATGCCAAAACGCTCCACTTACCCCGCAAAATATCCGATTACTACAAAACCAATATTTTTATCACGCCAAGCGGATTGTTTTCGGAGGCTCAACTCAAGTTTTGCATTTCGGAGATAGGAGCCGACCGTATTATCTATTCGGGCGATTATTCGTTTCTGATAGATAAAGATACACGCAAATTTCTCGAAGAAGCCTCTATTTCTGCTGAAGATAATGATAAAATCGGATACAAGAACGCCGAAAAATTTTTGAATATCAAGTAATACCTTTCAATGACAAACTTTGCGGATTGACAGCAAAAGGAGTGTTTTAAAAGCAAAAGCCGATGAGGTTTTCGCTTTGTTTTATTTTTTTAAATCTGTTGAGTGTCAAAAAGATTCTTTTATTTTTGCAAAAAAATGATGAGTATGGAAGCTGCACAACCTTTAATCGATTATTTCCAAAAAATAGTGCCTCTTACAGAAAACGAACAACAATGGGTAAGTGAGTGCTTTAAACCACGCTTGTACCGAAAACGCCAATTTGTATTGCAAGAGGGCGATGTGTGTAAGTATTTTAACTTTGTGGTGCGAGGTTGCCTTAGAATGTACAAAATAGACGACAAAGGGGTGATACATATTCTGCAATTTGCTTCGGAAAATTGGTGGATAAACGACAATGATAGTTTCCATAGTAATCTACCTTCAGAATTAAATATTGATGCCCTTGAAGATACAATGGTACTTCAAATCAATCTCCAAGATTTGACATATCTTTATAAGAAATCACGAAAATTCAACTTGATTTTCAGAGTATTGCTCGAAAAGGCTTACGCTACTTTACAACAGCGATTATTGCAAAATATTAGTTCTACCGCCCAAAGTCGCTACTTGTCTTTTGTTGAAAAATACCCCCATTTGCTTAATCGTTTACCACAAACGCAAATTGCTGCATATCTGGGTATTACTCCCGAATTTTTAAGCAGAATAAAATCTGAAATGCTGAAAAACGACAGATAATTTCACTGAAATCTTAAACTATATTAAGCCTATTTCTTAAACTACTTCATTGGCTCTCGCCTTGTCACCGCTGTATCTTTGTATCAGAAAATTTAATCTAATTATTCACTTTTTAAAATTAAATAAAGATGCAAAATTCAGTAAAAATAGCCATCATTGGCTTGGGAAACATCGGTAAGGCAGTAGCCGAAAACCTCAACAAATCTGGTCGTCCGTTTATCGTAGTGGGACGTGATATTGCCCAAACAAACGAAATCGCTAAACAATGGCAATCGGCAACCGTAAAAGACATTGCTACCGCCTTGAAAGAAGCAGATATAATCCTGCCTGCTATTTATTTTCAACCACTTGGAGAATTTATTGAGCAATATGCAAATGAGTTGAAAGGTAAAACCCTCATTGACCCTTCAAATCCTATTGCTCTTCTTGAAGATGGAGGCTTAAAGAAAATCATTGGCGAGAAAGAATCGGCAGGAGAGATTTTATCGGCTAAACTTCCACAAGGGGCGAAATTGGTAAAAGCTTTCGCTAGTTTAAGTGCCAATTCGCTCATAAATGCCGCTTACCAACAGCCCGAAAGAGCCGTATTGTTTTATGCTGACAACGACGGACAAAACGCAGAAGTAGAACAACTTATCAAAGACAGCGGATTTGAACCTCTGCACATTGGCGGATTGGATTCGGCTATCCGTATGGAAGTATTTGGCGACCTGAACGAGTTTGGAGCGTTGGGCAAAACTGTTACTTTGGCGGAAGCAAAAGCGAAAATTTAAGTCTATATTCCTGAAACAAAGCGGAAGCCGATGAGGGTTCCGTTTTGTTGTTTCTAAAAAAATGTACCTTTGCCCCAAATTTTAGAATAGAAAAAGTATGAAAATTAGTGTTATTGGTGTAGGAGCTATTGGTGGGACAATAGCAAAACAATTAATAAAAGCAGGACACCAAGTAAGCGTTGCCAATTCGGGAGGGAAAGAAGCAGTAACGCCTTTTGCCCAAGAGATAGGAGCTACAGCCCACAGCGTAGAGACAGTAATGCAAGGGGCAGAGGTGGTGATTCTTTCTGTACCACCATCAGCCATTGAGCAATTTCCAAAACATCTGTTTGAAGTACTTCCCAAAGAGACTATTGTGGTAGATACAGCAAATTACTACCCTGAAATTCGTCCCGAAAAAATCACAGATATTGACAACGGAAAAGTAGAAAGTGTTTGGGTATCGGAGCAAATTGGGCGTTCGGTGGTAAAAGCCTTTAACTCGATATTAGCCTTTTCATTGGCAGAATTAGGCAAACCTAAAGGAAGTCCTAACCGATTGGTGATTCAGGTAGCTGGCGATGACCAAAAGCAAAAAGAGATTGTAATGCAACTTGTAGATGACTGCGGTTTTGATTCTTATGACAATGGTAATTTAGCAAATTCGTGGACACAACAGCCTTGTTCGGCAGGCTATTGTTGCGACTATACCATCGATGAACTTCGCGAGGTAAAAGCAAAATCTTCCCAAACCACAGAAAGCGTTACACAAAACCGCAAAGAAATGATGAACAACTTTGTTACTTTGGCAGATGGTGATTTTAGCCACGAAAACACGATTAAAATCAATAGAAAATATCACATTTAGTGATTAGCAATTGCTTTAAAATCAATAAAATATTGGAGCAACATCAGGTAAAACCCTCTATTGACAGCGTTTTTCCGTTTGAACAAGCCGGCGAAGCCTTACACAAAATCGCTCACCAACCCTAACAAGGCAAAACCGTTTTGAGTTTGGAGCATTTGTAAAATATTTTTGATTATCAGTAAGGGCGTATCGCATACGCCTTTATTTTCTAAAACAAAGCGGAAGCCGATGAGGTTTTCGCTTTGTTTGTTAGGCTAAACGAACGGAATTTATAAAATGTTAATAACTAGCGGTTTGTATCTTCGTTACTTTCTTAGTCAATCAAGGCTAAATTATAATATCTGATATTCAATATGTGTAATTGTCAAATGTCTTCAAAATATAATTTCGTGCGTTTAGCCTACCTGTAAGATGATCATATTATGAAAATTCTAAAAAAAAATTATATTTTCGCAAAATGAGTGACGCGTTTGGTAGTAGAAACAATCTTTCGAAATTGAGATGATTTAGTATTGAAGTGTAAATTTACTGCTTTAATCCATCCTATTGTTACTTAAAAATGAGTAATAGTTGTAAATAATTAGTTGAAAAATGAGCATAATATTTTTAGTAAATCACAAAAATGTACACCGAATTATTTCATAAATACATCGTCAAAAACAGTGATGTAAAAACTCGAAAAAGAGCCGAACAAGTTTATGTAAAATTAGAATCCTCTGACGAAAATAGTTTTCGATACAGTTGTGAAGGAAATTCGGATTATTTGTATGATATTGAAATAGAGGTGGATAAAAAAGGGGAGATTAAAGAAACTTATTGTTCTTGTCCCTATGATTATGACGGAATTTGTAAGCATATCATTGCTGCTATCGGCAGATTGGGTATTGCCTTAGACAAGGGCTTTTTGAAAATAAAAGAAGAGAAACCTATCCCTGAAAATACCAAAAAATCTACCAAAAAAGCCGAGTATAAAAAAGGTGAAATTTTGCTTGAAGAAGACGGGAAATTTGATGTTGATGAAATTTCAAAACGAACATCTTGGTCACGAAAAATTTATATAGGTTTGAAATTCAATTTGTTGTCGTATGATAGAATTGAGGTAAGCACACAAGATTGGCAAGCTTCACAAGTGAAGATCACTCGCTCCGATGATGGCAAAAAACTCTTTACTTCCTGCTCGTGCAATGAAAGGGATATGTGTGAACATCGGCTTTTTGTTTTTGATTATATTGGAGAAAGATTTGGAACTTTGTTTTTTGCAAAAGATTATGAAAATAACCTGATTGCCAATTATGTACAAGAAAGAAAACTTCAGTCAGTGGAGGAATTTCATCGATTTTATGCTGTTCAACTCACCCCGGAAGGTCCAAAATTAGAATCTAAATACCCAAACCTCATTGCGATAGATGATTTTTCTGAAATTTTTAAGGAAGAAATCAAAGGCGATGAATATCCCGAAATTCCGTTTCAAAACATTGAAAATCAAGAAGAAGGTATTGGGTTCTGTATTGGATATTACAAAGAAGATTTTAGCCAATTTTTTCCTATTTCCGCAAAATTCAACAAAGATAAAACCGATTTTTCGTCAAAAATTAAACGCATTTTCGATTACGATTCTTCCTTATATCAAGATAAATCCTTTACTGATGAGCAAATTTTAGCCATTTCAAAAGTCAATAAAGGAATGAACCTTATTGATGCAAGAAAAAACAGAGATTTTAAATTAGGTGTACAGATTTTGAGTGAAATTCTCACACATCAACCGCCTTTTTTTATCTATTCCAAAGACGAAAGAGACTCGTTTGCTCGAAAAAACTTAGAAAAATTGACTATAGTAAAAGAGCCTATTCGCTTATTTTTCGAACTGAAAGAAGCGGAAGAAGTCTATCAGCTTATACCGAGGATAGAAGTGGGCGAAAAAAAACATTTGCTCAAAACCAAAAAAATAAGAGTAGCTCCGTTTTTTGTGCAATACGAAGAGAATTTGTATCCTGTCTCAAACCCTAGATTGTCTTCTGATTTACAAAGATTTAAAGATGTGGAAACACTCCATTTTTTTAAAGACGATGTTCAAAATCTCTTTGAAAAAGTGATAAAACCATTAAGCCGATATTACGAAGTAACTTCAAAAATACTGAAAAAATCGCCTAAAAAAATTGAAGAAAATCAATTATAAAAACATTTATACATTTCCGAAACAGCAGAAGATTTTGTCGTTTTAAAACCTTTTGTAAAATATGGAGAAACGCTTATTCCGCTATATTCCAAAGAGTTGCTTACGGCAGATATGTCTACCGCTAACCTCGTGGAATACATTGCTCGAAACGAGGCTTATGAGGACGAATTTTTGGAAGAAATACGCAATTTACACACTGATTTTCAGCAACAAGGAAATATTTTTTACTTACAACCCGAGCAGTTGCTAGAAAACTATTGGCTGTTGCATTCTGTGGAAAAACTAAAAAGTAGTGGTGTACAAGTTTTTGGGGCAAACAATCTGAAGTCTTTCCGATTTAATATCAATAAACCCAATATTTCTGTAAACTTAGAATCAGGGATTGATTGGTTCGATATTAAAATTGACATTCAGTTTGGAAATCAAAAGGTTAGCCTTAAAGATTTACAACAATCATTCATCAAAAAAAGCAATTATGTAGCCTTGGGTGATGGTACTTTGGGGGTATTACCCGAAGATTGGATGAAGAAATTTGCAGTGTATTTCAAGGCTGGTGAAGTAAAAAAGAACGCTATTCAACTGTCTAATTATCAATTTGGTATATTAGACGAGTTGTATGAAGAACTACACCAAAAACCCGATTTTTTCGAACAATTATACCAAAAACAACAACGGTTATTGCACCTAAAAGACATTCCGAATGTAGAAGTGCCTAAACAAATAAAGGCTCAACTGCGTCCGTATCAGCAAGAAGGGTTGAACTGGATGGCTTTTTTAGAAGAAAATCAAATCGGAGGTTGTCTGGCTGATGATATGGGATTGGGAAAAACATTGCAAACCATCACCTTTTTGCAATACCTCAAAAACAAAAATCCGAAGGCAAAACCTTCTCTTATTGTAGCACCCACATCGTTGATTTTCAATTGGATTTCTGAAATAGAAAAATTTTGCCCCAAAATGAAAGTGCTTTCTTTCATAGGTAACAAACGAATGGACGATTTCAGTAGTTTTGACAAATACGATGTAATTATTTCTACCTATGGCTCGATTCTGAACGATGTAGAAACCCTGAAAAATTACCCCTTCAATTACCTTATTTTAGATGAAAGTCAGGCAATTAAAAACCCAAATTCCAAACGATACAAGGCGGTGCGTTTGCTCCAAGCTCACAACCGATTAGTACTTACGGGTACACCGATTGAAAATAATACTTTCGACCTATATGCACAGCTGAATTTTGTGAACCCAGGTCTATTGGGGACGATGACACATTTTCGTAAAGAATTTTCGGATTATATAGACAAAGAGGCAGATGTAGCTGTTTCTAATATGCTAAATCGCATTATTAATCCTTTTATTTTAAGGAGAACCAAAGAGCAAGTGGCTACCGAACTTCCTGAAAAAACCGAAAGCGTGATATATTGCGAAATGGATACACATCAACGCAAAGTGTATGATGCGTACAAGTTGAAAATCAGGGATTATTTACTTAAACAAGTGGAAGAAAACGGCGTTGCCAACTCGCAAATGTATATTTTAGAAGGACTCACCAAACTTAGGCAAATCTGTAACTCTACTGCATTGATTAACGATGAGGAGGACTATGGTAATTCTTCTATAAAGCTAGACAATCTCACCCAAATTATAAAAGAGAAAACAGGAAAGCATAAAATATTGGTTTTCTCACAGTTTGTAGGAATGCTGCAGCTGATAAAAAAACGATTAGATGCCGAAAATATAGTATATGAATATTTAGACGGACAGACCAAAAATCGCCAAGATAAGGTGGAGAATTTTCAGAATAATCCTCAAGTTAGGGTTTTTCTCATTAGTCTGAAAGCCGGCGGAACAGGATTAAATCTTACCGAAGCCGACTATGTATTCTTGGTAGATCCGTGGTGGAATCCTGCCGTAGAAAATCAAGCCATAGACCGCTGTTATCGCATCGGTCAGACTAAAAAAGTGATGGCATACCGAATGATTTGCCGAGATACCATCGAAGAAAAAATCGCAAGCTTGCAAACCAAAAAACGCCTTGTAGCCGATAGTATCATCACCATAGACGATAAACCTAAATCTTTTGATAAAGAAGATATTAAAAAACTATTTTCGTAGTGGAAGAATACAAAATTTGACGTACTTTTTTGAACAATTTGCTAATGGCACTGAAAAATGTGGAAGAATAGATGTGAAACCTCCCTCTTTGGATATAGAAAGGGAGGTTTGGTATTTAGAAACGATAATGAAGCGATTGTGTTGTTTACTGTAAAGGACGCATTAGCCTTGTAGTTGTCCGCCAGAGCATTCTAAGATAAAAACAAATAATCAAGAGATTAATTTTACAAAAGGTTCATTTCTTTTAGCAACAG